>JBQCDV010000046.1:0-18379 GCA_051960855.1 Actinomycetales bacterium | reverse complement strand
CGGGGGCCGAGCGGGGGTATTTCACCGCCGGGCCCCGGGGGGGCCCGCGCGGGGGGTTCTCGGGCGGAATCCCAAAGCCCCCCCACCCCGGGCGGGGGGGGGGGCTTCTGTCGTACGTCGATCAGTGGCCGAATCGATCAGTGGCCGAATCGATCAGTGGCTGAATCGATCAGTGGCCGTGACCGTGGCCATGGCCGGCGGCGGGAGCGGGCTCCTCCTCCGGCTTCTCCACGACGAGGGTCTCGGTCGTCAGCACCATGCTCGCGATGCTGGCCGCGTTGCGCAGCGCCGACCGCGTGACCTTTACCGGGTCGAGCACGCCCTGGGCGACGAGGTCGCCGTACTCGCCGGTGGCGGCGTTGTAACCGCTGCCGACGGGGAGGCCGCGGACCTTGTCGACGACAACCGAGCCCTCCTGACCGGCGTTGAGCGCGATCTGGCGCGCCGGCTCGGACAGCGCACGGCGCACGATCGCGACACCGGTGGCCTGGTCGCCGGTGAGGCTGAGCTGGTCGTCGAGGACGGTGCTGGCGTGGACGAGCGCGGTGCCACCCCCGGCGACGATGCCCTCCTCGATCGCGGCGCGGGTGGCCGAGACCGCGTCCTCGATGCGGTGCTTCTTCTCCTTCAGCTCCACCTCGGTGGCAGCGCCGACGCGGATGACGCACACGCCGCCGGCGAGCTTGGCCAGGCGCTCCTGGAGCTTCTCGCGGTCCCAGTCGGAGTCGGTCGACTCGATCTCGGCGCGGATCTGGCGGACGCGGTCGGCGACCTGGTCGGCCTCGCCACCACCGTCGACGACGGTGGTCTCGTCCTTGGTGACGGTGATCCGGCGAGCGGTGCCCAGCACCTCGAGCCCGACCTGGTCGAGCTTGAGCCCGACCTCGGGGGCGACGACCTGGGCGCCGGTGAGGACGGCGAGGTCCTGCAGCATGGCCTTGCGACGGTCGCCGAAGCCCGGAGCCTTGACCGCGACACCGGTGAAGGTGCCCCGGATCTTGTTGACGACGAGGGTCGACAGGGCCTCGCCCTCGACGTCCTCGGCGACGATGAACAGCTGCTTGCCGGCCTGGACGACCTTCTCGAGCACCGGCAGGAGGTCGGCGACGGCGCTGATCTTGCCCTGGGTGATGAGGACGTAGGCGTCCTCGAGGACGGCCTCCATCCGCTCCGGGTCGGTGACCATGTAGGGCGAGATGTAGCCCTTGTCGAACTGCATACCCTCGGTGAACTCGAGCTCGGTGCCCATCGTCGAGGACTCCTCGACGGTGATGACGCCGTCCTTGCCGACCTTGTCGAAGGCCTCGGCGATCAGGTCGCCGAGCTGGCGGTCCTGGCTCGAGATCGTCGCCACGTGGGCGACCTCGTTGCGGCCGTCGACGTCACGCGCCATCTCGCGCAGCCGACCCTCGACCGCCTCCACGGCGGCGTCGATCCCCCGCTTGAGGCTCATGGGGGCGGCGCCAGCGGCCACGTTGCGCAGGCCCTCCTTGACCAGGGCCTGGGCGAGGACGGTCGCGGTGGTGGTGCCGTCGCCAGCGACGTCGTTGGTCTTGGTCGCGACCTCCTTGGCCAGCTGGGCGCCGAGGTTCTCGTAGGGGTCCTCGAGCTCGACCTCCTTGGCGATGGTCACGCCGTCGTTCGTGATCGTGGGGGCGCCCCACTTCTTGCCGATCCCGAGGTTGCGGCCGCGCGGCCCGAGCGTCACCTTGACGGCGTCGGCGAGCTTGTCCACGCCGCGCTCGAGCGCGCGCCGGGCGTTCTCCTCGAACTGCAGAGTCTTAGCCATGAGTGGCTACTGGTCCTTCCGTAGAGGCACGAGCGGGAAACGACGACCGCCCCGGCCGGCCGGGGGTCCGGCCACCCGGGGCGGTGACGTGAAGCGTCTTACTTGCTGACGACCGCGAGGACGTCGCGGGCGGAGAGGATGAGGTACTCCTCGCCGTTGTACTTGACCTCGGTGCCGCCGTACTTGCTGTAGACGACCTTGTCGCCGACAGCGACGTCGACCGGGACGCGGTTGCCGTCCTCGTAGCGGCCCGGGCCCACGGCCAGGACCTCGCCCTCCTGGGGCTTCTCCTTGGCGGTGTCCGGGATGACCAGGCCGGAGGCCGTGGTCTGCTCGGCGTCGAGCGGCTTGACGAGGATGCGGTCCTCGAGCGGCTTGATGGAGACCGACACGTCGGTGACCTTCCCCTTCGCGAGACGTCCGGGTGGGAGACCCGGAGCAACGATGTCGAACACGGGTGTGACGGACCGTCGTCGCGGGTGCCGGGCCGTCGGAGCGCTGGCGCGAGCCAGCGCTCGGGCTTAGCAGTTGACGTCGGCGAGTGCCAGCGCCACTAGGCACGACGATAGTGAGACCGCTGGCACTCGGTCAAGCCGAGTGCCAGCAGGAGCGCGAGTGCGGAACGACACGCGAGGGCCGGATCCGAACGGCGCTGCGGCAGGCGCGGCGCCGTTCGGAGATGGGTCAGGAGATGACGTCAGGAGATGACGTCGTACGACGCGCCGACGGCGTCGAGCTTGTCGAGGAAGCCCTCGTAGCCGCGGCTGATCAGATCGACGCCGTGCAGCCGCGAGGTGCCCTCGGCGGCGAGCGCCGCGATGACGTAGGAGAAGCCGCCGCGCAGGTCGGGGATCTCCAGCTCAGCGGCCTGGAGCTTCGCGGGACCGCTGATGGCGGCTGAGTGCTGGAAGGTGCGGGCGCCGAAGCGGCACGGCGAGCCGCCGAGGCATTCGCGGAAGAGCTCGATCGTGGCGCCCATCGCGACCAGGGCGCTGGTGAAGCCCAGGCGGTTCTCGTACACCGTCTCGTGCAGGATCGACAGGCCCCGGGCCTGGGTCAGGGCGACGACGAGCGGCTGCTGCCAGTCGGTCATGAAGCCGGGATGGACGTCGGTCTCCAGCGCGACCGGGCGCAGGTCGCCGCCGGGGTGGAAGAAGCGGATCGTGTCGCCCTCGGGCAGCACCTCGAAGGCGCCACCGACCCGCCGGAAGACGTTGAGGAAGGTCATCATGTCGACCTGGCGGGCGCCGGACACGACGATGTCGCCGCCGGTCGCGAGCGCGGCGGCGGCCCACGAGCCGGCTTCGATCCGGTCTGGCAGCGCCTCGTGGACGTAGCCACCGAGCTTGTCGACGCCCTCGATCCGGATGGTGCGGTCGGTGTCGACGCTGATGATCGCGCCCATCTTCTGCAGGACGCAGATCAGGTCGATGATCTCGGGCTCGATCGCGGCGTTGCGCAGCTCGGTCACGCCCTCGGCGCACACGGCTGACAGCAGCACCTGCTCGGTAGCCCCGACGCTGGGGTACGGCAGCGTGAATGTCGTCCCGCGCAGGCGGTGCGGCGCGGTGATGTGCAGGCCCTCGGGCCGCTTGTCGACCTCGGCGCCCATCCGGCGCAGGGCGTCGAGGTGGAAGTCGATGGGGCGGTCGCCGATGCGGCAGCCGCCGAGGTCGGGGATGAAGGCGTGGCCGAGCCGGTGCAGCAGCGGCCCGCACAGCAGGATCGGCACGCGGCTGGAGCCGGCGTGGGCGTCGATGTCGGCCACGTTGGCCTGCTCGACACGCGAGGGGTCCATGACGATGCTGCCGTCGCCGTCGCTCGTGACCTCGACGCCGTGCAGCCGCAGCAGGCCCGTCACGACCGAGACGTCGCGGATCTCGGGGACGTTGCGCAGGGTGCTGGGCGACTCTCCGAGGACGGTGGCGACCATGGCCTTGGAGACGAGGTTCTTGGCCCCGCGGACGCGGACGGTCCCCGACAGGGGAGTGCCGCCGTGGACGGCGAGAACATCGACAGGCACGGTGCCTCCGAGAGCAGGGTGAGGGTCAGGCGAAGGTCGGGCACGAGGCGGCAGCGAACTGCGCGGGGTCGGCGAGCAGAGCCGGCGTGCAGCCCCGAGCGGCGTCGCCCTGGGGGCTGTGCGCCGCTGGTGCGACGTCCGCGCCGGCCATCACGGTACCTGTCCTGCCGGGTGCTGAGAGACTGCGCGCGTGGAGGTCGGCGCGTTGCGGGTGCTCGCCGGCCCTGACGGTCCGGGCCTGCTGGCGCACCTCGTCGCCTCCGTGGACAGCGGTGCCCTGCCGTCCGATCCCCTGTCTCTCGTCACCGCGCTGCGGCGGACGCATCCCCCCGAGCTGGCCGCTGCCCTGGCCGAGCAGGTGCTGCTGCGGCCGCGAGCGAGGCGGAAGCTCGGTCCCCTGGCCGAGTCCCTGCTGGTCACGGGCCCCGGCCTGGAGCAGATGACGCGGCCGACAGTCGCGGCGCACCGGGCCGCGCGACTGGCGCGATCTCTGCCGGACGCTGCGATCATCGCCGACCTCGGGTGCGGCCTCGGCGGTGAGCTGCTCGCCCTCGCGCGGTCGGGGCTGCGCGTGCTCGGAGCCGAGCTCGACGAGGTCACCGCCCTCGTTGCTGCAGTCAACGTCACACGCCTCGGGCTCGCGTATCGAGCTGCGGTGACTCGCTGTGACGTCACCGCTCTCCCGGGAGCCCTGCGATCCCCGAACGTCGCCGCGGTGGTCGCCGACCCGGCGCGGCGCACCGCCTCGGGGCGGCGCGTCTTCGACCCTGACGCCTACACGCCACCGTGGCCGTGGGTGCTGGACCTCCTCGGCGGCGTGGCCTGCGTCAAGGTCGCCCCGGGCCTGCCGCACGAGCTCGTGCCCGAGGGGTGCGAGGCGGAGTGGGTGAGCGACGACGGCGACCTGGTCGAGGCGGCCCTGTGGTCTCCAGCGCTGGCCACAGCCCGGCACCGAGCCACCCTGCTGCCCAGCGGCGACACCCTCACAGACGCCGACGATCCCGGCCCTCAGGACCCGGTCGCGACCCTCCGCTATCTCTACGAGCCCGACCCGTCCGCGCTGCGCGCCGGGCTCGTGACGGCGGTAGGTGCCCTCCTCGGCGCGCGGCAGCTGCACCCCGAGATCGCCTACCTCACCTCCGACCACCTGGTCGCGTCGCGGTGGGCGAGGGCATGGGAGGTCGAGGCGGTGCTGCCGCTGTCCGAGAAGCTGCTGCGACAGGAGCTCCGGGCGCGCGGGGTCGGGGTGCTCACCGTGAAGAAGCGGGGCGTCGGCGTGGACCCCGAAACCTTCCGCAAGCGGATGCGCCTGTCAGGAGACAACGAGGCGACGATCGTCATCACCCGCCTCGCGCCGGCATCGGGGCAGTCATCCGGACAGGCAGTAGCGCTCCTGGCTCGCCCCCTCCCGACTCAAGCAGCGTCCCGCTGAGCGGACCGATTCGTCTCGGCATTCGGACAGTCGTTGCGCGATCGTCAGGGCGCGTGCATCCTCGTCGCAGGTCATGAGCGTCAGCGACAAGCCCCGGCTTGCTGACCGGCAACCCTCCATCCGCGGTGGGGTGCCCCGGGTGATGACCTGGTTGGGCTCAGCCGAGTCCGGCAAGCGCGGGGCTCGCAGCAGCGAGCTCCCCACCAGAGGAGTTCTCGTGAGCTGTCAGCGAATGCTTCGCCGCTGAGCGGCCCCTTGCCGCCAGCGGCACTTCCTCTCCGCCACGCCTGAGCGCGCCGTCTCGTCGCGCGCACTGCGTCACGGGAGCCGCCCGCGTCTCGCCGCGCACCCTTCGTGTCGAGCTGACGCTTTCCCGTGGCCGCCGGCCCGCGAGGCCGCACACCTTTTTCCTCACTTCGAGTTCGATGGAGACCGCTCCCATGACCGCCAGCCCTGACACCAGCGCCTGGAGCTTCGAGACCAAGCAGGTCCACGCCGGCCAGGTTGCCGACCCGACGACGGGCGCCCGCGCCCTCCCGATCTACCAGACGACGTCCTTCGCCTTCCGCGACACCGAGCACGCGGGCAACCTCTTTGCCCTCAAGGAGCTCGGCAACATCTACACGCGGATCATGAACCCGACGCAGGACGCAGTCGAGCAGCGAATCGCGGCGCTCGAGGGTGGCGTCGGAGCGCTCCTCGTCGCCAGCGGCCAGGCTGCCGAGACCTACGCGATCCTCAACGTCGCCGAGGGCGGCAGCCACGTCGTCGTCTCGTCGCAGCTCTACGGCGGCACGTCCAACCTCTTCCGCTACACCCTGCCGAAGCTCGGCATCACGGCGACCTTCATCGACAACCCTGACGACCTCGACGAGTGGCGTGCGGCCGTGCGCCCCGAGACGCGGGCCTTCTTCGGCGAGACGCTGTCCAACCCCAGCGGACACGTGCTCGACATCCGTGCTATCTCCCAGGTCGCTCACGAGGCCGGCGTCCCGCTCATCGTGGACAACACCATCGCCACGCCGTACCTGCTGCGCCCGATTGAGCACGGCGCCGACGTGGTCGTGCACTCGGCGACGAAGTACATCGGCGGCCACGGCACGTCGATCGCGGGCGTCATCATCGACTCCGGCAACTTCGACTACGGCCGCGACCCGCAGCGCTTCCCGCAGTACAACGAGCCGGATCCGAGCTACCACGGTCTCGTCTACGCCCGTGACCTCGGCGTCAACGGCGCCTTCGGCGTCAACCTCTCCTACATCCTCAAGGCCCGCGTCCAGCTGCTGCGCGACCTCGGCGCGGCGGTGGCTCCCTTCAACGCCTTCCTGCTCGCCCAGGGCCTGGAGACGCTCAGCCTGCGCGTCGAGCGTCACGTCGCGAACGCGCAGGCGGTCGCGGAGTGGCTCGAGGGACGCGACGAGGTCGAGCGCGTCTGGTATTCCGGCCTGCCCTCGAGCCCTTACTACGAGCGGGCACAGGAGTACCTCCCCCGCGGCGCTGGCGCCATCGTCGCCTTCGAGATCAAGGGCGGTCTCGAGGCCGGCAAGCGCTTCGTCGAGGCACTGGAGCTGCACTCACATGTGGCGAACATCGGCGACGTCCGGAGCCTCGTCATTCACCCAGCGTCCACGACGCACTCCCAGCTGACACCCGAGGAGCAGGCGGCGGCCGGAGTCACGCCCGGACTCGTGCGTCTCGCCGTCGGCATCGAGGGGATCGCTGACATCCTCGCCGACCTCGAGGCCGGACTGCGCGCGGCGAAGGAGGCGTGACGTCGGTGACGGGAAGACGCGTAGGCGGCGGCTGGCGGGTCGGTGACCCGGTCGGCAAGCGCCGCTTCGCGTCACTCGGACGCTTACCGCTCGAGAGCGGCGCGGTCCTTCCCGAGGTCACCCTCGCCTACGAGTCGTGGGGGACACCGGCGCCCGACCGCAGCAACGCCGTTCTGGTCCTGCATGCCCTGACCGGCGACAGCCACGTCGTGGGTCGGGCCGGCGACGGGCACCCGACGCCGGGGTGGTGGGAGGGCCTGGTGGGTCCGGGCCGTCCGCTCGACACCGACCGCTGGTGGGTCGTGGCCCCCAACGTGCTCGGTGGCTGCCAGGGCTCGACCGGCCCCTCCTCCCCTGCGCCCGACGGTCGGCCGTGGGGCAGCCGCTGGCCGAGCATCACGGTGCGCGACCAGGTAGCCGCGGAGGCGCTGCTCGCCGACGCCCTCGGCATTTCGTGCTGGGCACTGGTCGTGGGCGGCTCCATGGGTGGCATGCGCGCCGTCGAGTGGGCCGTGACTCACCCCGACCGCACGGGTGGCCTCGTCGCCCTCGCTACCAGCGCCGCGGCCTCGGCCGAGCAGATCGCGCTATGCAGCGTGCAGATCGACACGTTGCAGGCTGACCCACGCTGGCAGGGCGGGGACTACTACGACGACCCCGACGGGCTCGGACCCCAGACGGGGCTGGACCTCGCGCGGCGGCTGGCGCACATCAGCTACCGCAGCGAGAAGGAGCTCGCCGTCCGTTTCGGGCGCACGCTGCAGTCGGAGGTGGACGGCTCGGGTCGTGGTGAGCTGCTCGTGGAGGGGCGGCTGTCGCAGTTCGCGGTGGAGAGCTACCTGGCCCACCACGGCCGCAAGCTGTCGGCCCGCTTCGACGCCGGCTCCTACGTCACGCTCACTGAGGCGATGAACTCCCACGACGTCGGACGGGGTCGCGGCGGCGTCGCGGCGGCGCTGGCGCAGACCAACGTCCCCGCGCTCGTCATCGCCATCGACAGCGACCGGCTCTACCGGCCGTATCAGCAGCGGGAGCTCGCCCAGCACCTGCCGCAGGCACGCTACGTCGAGATACCAAGCGACTACGGCCACGACGGCTTCCTGCTCGAGACCGCAGCAGTGGGCACGCACGTGCGCGCGTTTCTCGAAGAGCTCTGCGGCGCACAGCAGGTGGCGCGCGCCTGCTGACCCCGATGCGGGAGCCTGTCAACCTTTCTGTGTAAGTGGGACGGGTCGCTGGGTTATAGGTGGGTGGTGATTCGCTCGGGGTAGCGAAGATCGAAGCGACGGCCGGCAACGCAGCCGCTACGAAGGCGGCAAAGTCGCCCCCAGCCTCGAAGCCGTCATCCGCATCGTCGAGACGTTCAACGTCAGCGTCGGCTACCTCGTCATCGACGACGCGCCCCGCCGACCCCTGCGCGGCCCCGAGAACTGAATCGCCCCGGGTCTGGTGGAGGGTCTGCAGCCACGGGAGAGTGGTGCAGGGCCAGCACCGAGGAACTATCCGAACGAGTTGCGTGAGCGTGCGCAGCGGCTTGTGCCGAGGCCATGGAGCAGGATCCAGAGTTGTCGTTGAACGCTGCGGTCAAGCGTGTGGGTGAACGGGTCGGGGTCGTGCCAGACACGTTGCGCGGCTGGTGCAAGCAGGCCGCAATCGACGCCGGCCAACGTCCCGGTACGACCAGCAGCGATGCCAAGCGGATCAAGGATCTCGAGCATGAGGTCCGCGAGCTCAAGCGGCCGAACGAGATCCTGCTGGCCCGGATCGTTCACGGCTCGACGGCCTGATCGGCGCGTAGAGACACGGAAGTGCCTGCCCAGCAGGGGAAACTTGTGATTGCGACGTCCCAAGTTCTCCGAGTTGGAAGGCACTCCGTAGGTGAAGCGTACTTCGTGGTCTGCTGGCTTGTCTGTGACCGCTGATGGTGTCGGCGTGGTGGCCCACGCGGGCAGTGTCGCGACCCGGCTCCTGGCCGATCGGACCGGCCTGACCGGCGAGTTGTCCAAGGCGATGGCCCGCCGCAACTTCACGCCCGGTCACGACCGTGGGCGGGTGCTGGCAGACGTGGGCGTGATGCTCGCCGACGGTGGCGAGGCGATCGCCGACATCGACGTGCTGCGCCACCAGGCCGGTGTGCTCGGTCCGGTCGCCTCGGCCCCGACGGTGTGGCGCACGCTGAAGCAGGTCACGCCGGGCCGGTTGAAGAAGATCGCGACCGCCCGTGCCCGGGTCCGCCGGCGTGTGTGGGCACGGCTTCCCAACGGCATCCCTGCCAGCCGGGTTGCCGGCACCGATCTTGGCGAGGTGATCACGCTGGACATCGACGCCACGATCGTGGTCGCGCACAGTGAGAAGGAGAACGCTGCCGCGACGTTCAAGCGGACCTTCGGCTACCACCCGATCGGGGTGTGGTGCGACAACACCGAAGAGTTCCTCGCCGCCAAGCTCCGCGCAGGCAACGCCGGATCGAACACCACGACCGATCACATCGAGGTCCTCACCGATGCGATCGCGCAGATCCCCGGCACCCACCGTCGCAAACTGCTGATCCGTAGCGACGGTGCGGGCGCGTCTCACGGACTGCTGGACTGGCTCACCGAGCAGGGCAAGATCCGCGGTAGGAGCGTCGAATACTCGGTTGGGTTCGCGATCACCGAGAAGCTCCGCGATGCCATCGACCGGGTGCCGAAGAGGGTCTGGACTCCGGCGATCGATGCCGACGGCGGGATCCGGGAGGGCGGCGACGTCGCCGAGCTCACCGGCCTCATCGACAAGTCGGTGCTGGCGAAGTGGCCCGAAGGGATGCGCGTCATCGTGCGCCGCGAACGGCCGCATCCCGGTGCGCAGCTGTCGTTGTTCGAGGAGCGCGACGGCTGGCGCTACCAAGCCTTCGTCACCAACACCACGACCGGCCAGCTGGCGTTCCTCGAAGCCCGACACCGTGCCCACGCCCGCGTCGAGGACCGCATCCGGCACGCCAAGGACACCGGACTCGGTCGGTTCCCCTCGCGCGAGTTCGCGATCAACCAGACCTGGCTCGCGATCACCATGATCGCGGCCGACCTGACCGCCTGGACCCGACTCCTGGGCTGTGTCGGCGAAGCGAAGGTGCTCGCCAGCTGCGAGCCGAAAGCCATGCGCTACCGATTCCTCCACGTCCCTGCCCGGCTCACCCACGGCGCTCGTCGACGCCGGCTGCGGATCCCGGAATCGTGGCCCTGGGCGGCCGCGATCGTCGCGGTCTTCGCGAACATCGCCGCGATCCCGCAACCGACCTGACCCAACCCGTCCGCCCACGACATCACCGCCCGGAGAACCGCAGCCCGGCAGCGCCAGCCGGCCCCTCGTCGTACCCGCGATCACTCCGAACACCGCCCCACCCGATCAGACGCCCCCGACGCGACCGCGGCTGTCGTCATGAAAGACCGGGGCTGGCGGCCTCGGTTTTTCTTCGCGCGGGAGCTTGCTCCTGCCGTACTCGAAGAAGCGGTTCAACCGCGATATCCACTACCGGCAACTGCAAGCAGCAACAGGCACCCAACACGTCCGGCTCCGCTGAACGCGTCTTTCGATGGCCTGGTCTAGCACGACGTAATTGCTGCCAACTCCTCCTCGAAGACACGACGTGCCCCCGGGTCAAGATCGTAGAACGATTCCCAGAAGCCCGGCACCAGCCAGCGTGCAGGAGCAAGTTCGACGGCGCCCCGATCGCCGATGCGCGCGACCCAGTTGGGAGGGATCGCCCCATCAGTCGTCATGAACATGGCCGACTCGAACCACCCCAGGCTCCTGCCATCGTCTGTGACCACCTGGAGCTGCACTGACCCTTCCGGGGTGGCCGCAACCGACAGCACGCGGTACACACGATCAACACTGAGCCAGGCACTATCGGTCATCGGCTTGCCGTCGACCGGGCTGATCAGCCGCACGCACATGACCCTCATCAGTTACCACCATTGAAGACGATCTTGTAGTCGATGCCCCGGCCCCACCAGGCGCACGCCCGCCTGCGGCACCCTAGTCGGCCCGAGAGCGGTCGCCAGTTGGGGGCTTCGGCGGGGATCGCCGCGGCGACCACGACGGATTCGAGCACCGTCATGGCGCTGTCCTCGTCCGGCACCTCGAGCTCGGCACCGACTCCCAATCTGACCCAACCCCAACCATCGAAATCGGCCACGCCCACTTACACAGAAAACTTGACAGGCCCAGCGTCGCCAGGTCCGTTCGGGCATGTCGATGAGCTGACAGAACCTCGCGGTCGACATGCCCGCCTCGACGCGGATCACCTCGAGGTCCTCGAACGGCCCAACCTGCCCTCCGCGGACTTCTTCCACACCCGTAACTCGACCGCCGCCTCACCCAAGGCCTGGGTCAGGTCAGCGACCTCGGCCTCGAGTTGCTGCTCCCGTGTCGAAGGCCCCGATCGGCCCGCCGCCAACGCGGTCTTGCCGGCTTCGAGGAGTCGGCCTTCCACCGCCCGATCGACTGCTCGCTGATCTTCTCCTTGCGTGCCGCTTCGGCGATCGTCATCTCGCCAGCTAGCACGCTCATCACGATCCGGGTCTTCTTCTCAGCCGGGATCACAGGAGGTCTACCCATAGTTCAGATTCTCCTTCAGGACTGTCAACAGCCCTGCCAGAAAGTCTGGCGCGCGACACGCTCACCGACACGCTTGACCGCAGCATTCAACGACAACTCTGGATCCTTCAGGGGTACCGGTCAGCCCCCAGGGCAGGGCCGTCACGATCTGTCACCGACATTGGCCCAGATCCGCCAAACTTAGAAGCCGAACTCAGGGCGTCATGTCGCGTGGGCACATCACGCAGGCTGTCGGCCTCGAGGATTCGTAGGTCCTGGTAAGTGGCGATGAGCATCACCCACAGACGAGCCAGACTCATCGACTCCGGCCCGCGGCGTTGTCGGCACGCGGCGAGGTGTGACAGAGGAGCTTTGTCAGCGATGCGCTGATCTGCGCCTTCGTGTCCGGACCCAGCAACCGCTCATGCGACTCCTGCGTGAGGTCGTGGAGGAGCACCTCGAGGCCGACCTCCTCAGCCTCCTGATCTGGCAGGCGGAACCACCGACGCGAACGCGTTCGACAACGTGGCGGCTTCCACAGCGTCCACCGGCCGTGTGCGACGGTTTGAAGGGTGGCAGCCGATCGGGGCGCCATCGGTTAGCGCGGAGCAACTGACGGCAGATCCCGCGCCATGTTGGACCAGCGGGGATCAACGGCGCGATGGGTCAGATGCCGCGTGGCGAGAGGGGAATGTAGCGTGACAATGCCAAAGCCGACGACGGACATGTCGGCGCATCCTTGCGCTGGTGGCCGGTACTTGCTGAGAGCGGCGATAGAAACGGACTGTGTGGTCTCGGTGACCGAGAAGCCCACATGCCGGGTGCAGTCGCCGTCGCCGGCCGCGAACGAAACCAGGAGGTGGCGGTCGTCCAGGTGCGGCTGCGGCACTTGGCGCCAAGGCATACTGATCAGTCCTGCCTGGCTCGAGGACGGCAGCGTTCTCACCGGGAATGGGGTCGCGGGTAGCTCCTGCAGTTTGCCCGGCGCCCCTTGGCTGCAGCCGGTGACGAGGAACGTCGGCAGCAAAATCGCGAGACTCCAGGAGGACGCGCGCGCCGGTCTGCCCATGTTGCTCACCGCGTCGTTAGGGAAAGACTGAATGCGTAGAGAATAGGGCTGACGGGCGTCCATGCTCCATGTGCATTGTCAGAGCCGTGTGCAATGAGCATGCCATGGGCCGTCGCCCCTCCGTCCGAGCGCACCGCGTAGACCGGGCCGCGACTATCGCCGGGTGTGAAAGCCGAGAAACCATTGACTTGATGACCGATCGTACTCCCATGCGTGCACTGGCTGTCATAGCAGTAATCGCTGTTGACTTGGTCGATGCGAACCCCGCACTCCTCGAGGTCCTTGTATCCGTCCGTGCACACGATGCCTCCTACGACATGGGAGGCCTGCCCGGCGACGCGACGCTCCGCAGTGGCGGGGTCACTCCAGACATATCCGTCGCTGTAGGAGACCGGCATTATCTCCGCATCTACCCCGTAGTTCCCAAAGATACGCACACTTGTCGTGCCTACTACATGGCTGTTGTTCACCCAGGTGTGGGTGCCGCAATGCCCAGCGGTTGCAACATACTCGCCGCCAGCTGCATCGTGCAGACTGAACCAGGTGGTGCAACTCGGGGAACTCGCGTTTTGTGCCACGATGTAATCGGCTCCCCACCAGTCTGTGGGTGTATCGTCGGTGCGACCGCTTGCGCTGTTTTCTCCTGCGGATTCGGGATCGACGGTCACGAGGCTTGCTCCGTAAGCGGCGGACAAGTCGCGTGCGGCGTCGTCATTGTACGATGCAAGACGGATCAGCACGGTGTTTGTCGCAGGGTCTGGTCCCCACGAGTTGAGATCGACGCCCTTCTCCAGCCAGGTTGGTCGGTCGTCGCGGATGCGAGATACGAGGGCATCCAGGGCCGCCTCGGAGTTTGCCACGACGTCGTAATAAGACCGGAACTCCGTACCCGCCCAGCGAGGACAGGAGCGCCGTGGAGGGCTGCCCGGCGTAATCAACCTCAACACCTGTTGACGTGATACGCATGCCGGCGAACCCTGGGGCTGCGGCAGCCATCCTCGAAGGGCCGCCCAACTTGTTCAAGATAGATTGGGCCACGTCCTGTGCCGCCAGGTTGAGGTTGATATCAACGTCGTATCCCTGAGTGGCGGCGAAGGATGCGGTCGGCGAGCTCGCGCTTGCTGAGAACGCGCGATAAGAATCGCTGCTGTCCCGACGAGCGGAATCCGCATCCTACGAAAGATCCTTCTTGACATGATGGTTCCCCCTCCGGCGGACCGCTGTTTCACCGAAGGTAGGGGCGTGCGTCGTAGTAGTCAAGGCGTCGGAGTTGCGCTTAGTCGATGCCCTGCTGATTAAATGCCGCAGATCGGGACGAGTTGAGTCCCCGATAGTGGTGTAGCGCAGGGAGCCGGGCCGCTGTCGTCGACGCCGTGTTGGTCGTGAACGTGGGCGCGGTCACCGCGTGATCCTTCGAGTGAACCTTCCACAGCACTGTCGAACGGAGTCCCACGATGACCGCACCACACATCATCGACCCTGCCGGGCTGCTCAGCGACGCCTTGTGCGAAGCCTCTCCGGATCTGATGCGCACGCTGCTGCAGGGCGTGATCAACACCCTGCTGTCGGCCGAGGCTGACTCGGTCGCCGGCGCGGAGTGGGGCCGGCCCGACCCGTCGCGGGTGGCCCAGCGAAACGGCTACCGCCAACGCGACCTCGACACCCGCGTGGGAACCCTGGACATCGCCGTGCCCAAGCTGCGCAAGGGCACCTACTTCCCAGAATGGCTGCTCGAGCGGCGCAAGCGGGCCGAGTCGGCGTTGATCACCGTGGTCGCCGACTGCTACCTCGCCGGGGTGTCCACCCGCCGGATGGACAAGCTGGTCAAGACCCTCGGGATCGACTCGCTGAGCAAGTCTCACGTCTCGCGGATCGCCGACCTCGACGCGATGGTCGCTGACTTCCGCCACCGCCCGCTGGGGCCGGCCGGGCCGTTCACGTTCCTAGCCGCGGATGCGTTGACGATGAAGGTCCGCGAGGGCGGGCGGGTGGTCAACGCCGTCGTGCTGATCGCCACCGGCGTCAACGCCGACGGGCACCGCGAGGTCCTCGGCATGCGGGTCGCGACCAGCGAGACCGGCCCGGCATGGAACGAGTTCCTCGCCGATTTGGTCGCCCGCGGCCTGGCCGGAGTCCGGCTGGTCACCTCCGATGCCCACCCCGGTCTGCGGGAAGCGATCGCAGCCAACCTGCCCGGGGCGTCCTGGCAGCGCTGCCGCACCCACTACGCCGCCAACCTGATGAGCATCTGCCCCAAGTCGATGTGGCCAGCGGTGAAGGCGATGCTGCACTCGGTCTACAACCAGCCCGACACCGCCGCCGTGCACGCCCAGTTCAACCGGCTCATCGACTACGTCACCGAGAAGCTGCCCGCCGTCGCCGAGCACCTCGCCGCCGCCCGCGAGGACATCCTCGCCTTCACCGCTTTCCCCAAAGACGTCTGGACCCAGATCTGGTCGAACAACCCCGCCGAACGCCTCAACAAAGAATGAAGCGCCCCAGGTCCGTTGCCGCTCTCATGCGGGTTGCGGCTCTCGGTTGAGGGTCGCGTAGTGGTCGTGCTCGTACTCCACGGGCGGGATCATGCCGAGGGTGGAGTGCAGGCGTCTGTTGTTGTACCAGTCGACCCAGCCGGCGGTGGCGTACTCGACGTCGGCGAGGGTCTTGTAGGGCCCGTCGTGGAAGACGGTGGTGCGGATGCATTCGGCCTTGTAGAGGCCGTTGATCGTCTCCATGAGGGCGTTGATGCTCCTATAGATCGTCAAGTCGATCAGGCCGCGATTTGGAGCTTCCCTTCGATCGGGTTGGCGCCGGTGTCAGGTGCTGGTAGGAGACGGAAGAGCTCGCGAGCGAGGTAGCGCTTCAGGCATCGGATGATCTCTCGCTTCGACATGCCCTCAGCTGTGCGGCGGGCTACGTAGTCGATCGTCGGCTGGTGCCAGCGCATGCGCACGATGACGACCCGGTAAAGCGCGGCGTTGGCTTGGCGGTTCCCGCCGCGGTACAGGCGGTGTCGGTTGTTGGTCTTGCCTGATCCGGCCGGGATCGGGCATGCGCCGCACATCTTGGCGAACGCTGCCTCGGACTTGATCCGGTTGGTGTTGTCGCCGGCGGTGATCAGCATCTGGGCCGCGGTGTCGTAGCCGACGCCGACGGCCTCGACGAGCTGGGGCGCAGCGGCCGCAGTGAGCGCCTTCAGTGACGCGGCGTGTGCCTTGGCCTCCTCGTGCAGCGCCAGCCAGCGCTGGGCCATCGAAGACAGCACGTGCCGCATCGCGGCATCGGGGTCGCCGGGTACGACAACAGCGGGCGCTCCACGGCGCACGGGTGGCAGAGGGGTCGGGCCTTCCAGGGCCGCGCATGCGGTGATCAGCTTGTGGTCGGTGAGCTTCTCCAACTCCGCGCGCAGCGCTTCGCTGCCGGTCGCAAGGGTCGCCTTGAGTGTGATCACCGCGGTGGTCCGAGCCTGAACGGCACCGTCGTAGGCGATCTTGACCAGCCTGATCGTCTCGACCGCGCCGTCGGCGGACTTGGGTGTCGACAGTCCGTGGCCAGCGAGCAGTTGGCGGGCGGCGTGCTCGGCGTCGATAGTGTCGTTCTTGCCTGCGAGTCGGCGTTCTACCGCCCGTGCCGGACGGGCGATCTCGTGGACATCGTGGCCATGGTTGCGCAGGTAGCGTGCCAGACCGACGCCGTAGGAGCCGGTGCCCTCGACGCCGAACCCGATCAGGTGACCGGCAGACCCGACGAAGGCCAGACAGAACGCCAGGAGCTCCTCGAACCCGGCGATGGTGGTGGGCACGATGATGTCGCCGAGCCGGCCACCAAGGCCGTCGATCGCTACCGCGACGTGGTTGTCCTTGTGAGTGTCGACGCCGACGATGACATCGTCACGGCGAAGTTGCATGCTGGGCATCGGGCTGTGGATCCTCTCTCGCTTCCCGGGCGGGCTGTCCATGGCTCCGCTGGCCGGAGTGGGCGGACAGGACTGCGATGAGGCCCTGGTCGAGTCAGGCTCCTATCAGGTCACTGCCCACCCGGCCAGCAGCCTGGTGAACGCCACCACCCAGGGCCGACACGTCAACGCGAAGGCACCCGCAGGGCCGGTCATAAGCAAGGGTCAGACCCCAGGTGGTGGCGCAGACAGGATGCTCGCAGTCGTAGGCGTCGTCGACCGAGCCGATCGAGGGCTGGATCTGCTCGAGTGCAAGGTGCTCGGTGTACCTCAGGCTGGTGTATTGCGACCCGGCGTCGGCGTGGCAGATCAACTCCCCATCAGCGATGGGGTGGCCCTCGCGGTCGCGTTGCCATACCGCCATCCGCAGCGGGGTCATGACCAGCTCGACATCCTTGCCGGTGCAGGCCTGCCAGCCCACGATCCGCTGAGCGAACACGTCGACGATGAACGCCACATAGGTCCAGCCAGTCCAGGTCCGCACATAGGTGAAGTCGCTGACCCAGACCCGGTTGGGCGCCGGGGCGGTGAAGTCGCGGTCGAGCAGGTCCCTGGCGCGTCGGCCGTCCTCGGCCGGGATCGTGGTCCGGACCCGCTTGTCGCGGCGGACCCCGGACAGCCCGAGCAGCCGCATCGCACGGTCGATGCTGCCGGCCGATGCGTCGGGGAGCCGGTGGCGGCGCACCAGCGCGGTCATCTTCCGCCTCCCGTAGAGCCCCTCCGGGGTCAGCCGGCGGGCGCCGGTGCGCTCATCGAGGGTCCAGGCCAGCTCCCGCACCGCGTCGACGACCAGGGCGTCAGTGACGGTGCGCTCAGCCACCGGCCGGTTGGCCTGCCGCCACAGCCGGTAGGTGCGCGCGGCGATCTGACAGCCCTGCTCGCGCAGCACCCGACAGACCGACTCGACCGCGTGCCCCTGGCTTCTCATGGTGTCGATGAACGCCATGATCAGCGATTGCGGGGGTCGAGTTCCCCCGCGAAGAAAGTTGTGGCCGCCTTCAGGATCGCCACGTCCTCCCGCAGCCGGCGGTTCTCCACCTTCAACCGGCGGATCTCCTCCAGCTCCACGCTGGTCACACCGTCTCGGCGGCCGCCGTCGACCTCGGCCTGCACCACCCACCGGCGCACCGTCTCCCGGCCCAGCCCCAGCTGCTTGGCCACCGCCTCCGCGGCCGCGGTCACCGACGGGTACTCACCGCGGTGGTCATTGACCAACCGCACCGCCCGAGCCTTCACCTCGGGATTGATCCTCTTCGGCATGACGTCATCCTCCTGTACTCAGAAAGAGGCGGCATCAAACCTGGGGCGCTTCAACCTCTGGCACGTCGAAGCCTCGTTCCGGATGTCGAAGACCGACTTGCGGGCCCCTCCGATGTTTCACCACAAGCGCGAGGCCATCGAAGCCCACCTCACCATCGTGTTCACCGCTCTCGCCGTCAGCCGCGAGGTCCAATCCCTCACCGGCCTAGCCATCCGCAAAGTCATCCGCGAGCTACGGCCACTGCGCTCAGCCACGTTGTCGATCAACGGTGCCGTACAAACCTTCCCCGCCGAGATCCCACCCCAGCAACAAGCCCTCATCAACGCCCTCACACGAGGGCCGGCCAGGCACTAAGCCCAATGTCCGAAGTCAGGTCAGTGGCTGCCCTGCTCGAGACAGGTCGGCTTGCCCGGTCGTAGTAGGTGGAGCGAGGAAGGTTCAGGACCCGACAGGTCACCGCGACGGGGAATCCGTCGCCGGCCAGCTCACCGACCAGCGGG
>JBQCDV010000045.1:0-4642 GCA_051960855.1 Actinomycetales bacterium | reverse complement strand
GCCCCGCCGGACTCGTGCGTCGATGGCCCGGGGCGACCAGCCCTCACGGTTCAACTGCTGCCGGGTGAAGACACCCTCGGGCTCGGGCAACAGGATGGTTCGGGGCATGTCGCCACAGTGCCGTCAGTCGGGCCACCGGCCCCGGTGTTGTCCACAGGGGGCACCGGTGCGCAGGGACAATGCATCGACCTGCACGCCATAGAAGGTAGGTAACCCGATGCACCGCGCTGTTGAGGTGGCAGCAGGGCAGGTGGCAGCAGGGCAAGGGCAGACTCACAGGCTTCTCACAGCCTCCTGCCAGACAGCACCCCACGCAGGCGCGCACGATAGGCCCGTGCCAGCCTCCACCGCTCTGCCCGCACCCACCGCCGAAGCCCGCCTGCTGGTCGTCGACGACGAGCCCAACATCGTCGAGCTGCTGTCGGCGAGCCTCCGGTTCAGTGGGTTCGAGGTGGCCACGGCCCGCACGGGGACCGAGGCACTCAAGGTCTACAGGGAGTTCGAGCCTGACCTGCTGGTGCTGGACGTGATGATGCCGGGGGTGGACGGCTTTGACGTGGTGCGCCGACTGCGCAGTGAGGGCCGCCGCACACCGGTGCTGTTCCTGACAGCCAAGGACGCCACCGAGGACAAGGTGACCGGCCTGACCCTGGGCGGGGACGACTACGTCACCAAGCCGTTCAGTCTCGAGGAGGTCGTCGCACGCATCCGGGCGATCCTGCGCCGTCACGGTCTCACCGAGGACGACTCCGACACCGGACGGCTGACCTATGCCGACATCGAGCTGGACGACGACACGCACGAGGTCTGGAAGGCCGGAGAACTCATCCAGCTCTCACCCACCGAGTTCAACCTGCTGCGCTACTTCCTGCAAAACGCCGGCCGCGTCGTGTCCAAGGCGCAGATCCTCGACCATGTCTGGCACTACGACTTCGGCGGCGACGCGAACGTCGTCGAGTCCTACGTCTCCTACCTGCGCCGCAAGGTCGACACGACTGAGCCTCGGCTGCTCCACACCATCCGCGGCGTGGGCTACACGCTGCGAAGGCCGAGGGAGCAGTGACCCTTCCGGCGAGCGCGACGACGGCGGGCAACCGCCGACAGCGGCGTTCGAGAATCACAGGCCTACCTGCCCGAACGCCGCTGCGTGTGACGCTCGTCGCGACGCTGGTTGCCGTCGTCGCGCTGGCGCTGCTGGCAGCCGGCCTCGTGGCGACGACCCAGCTGCGGCAGTACCTCGTCGACCGTGTGGATGCGCAGGTCGTGCAGACCGCGCAGCAGTTCGCTCGGGTGCCCAACGGAGGTCTCCCGGGCGGCGACGACGAACCGCACGGTGACGACCGCAGGCGGCTGCCGAGCGAGCTCTACGTGGCGTTCGTCGACAGCGACGGCTTCGTCCTGGGGACCCTGTCCAGCCCGTTGCCGGAGCAGGACACGCCGGACCTCAGCGTCTTCACGGCCCAGGGGCAGCACCTGGACTCGCCAGTCACGGTGCAGGGCAGCGACGGGGGCGAGTGGCGCGCCTTCGCGTCGTACCGACGTGATGGCACACGGGTAGTCGTCGCCCAGGACCTGCATGACGTCAACAGCACTGTCGGCCGTCTCGGCTTCATCGAGCTCGTCATCGGCCTCATCGTGATCGCCGCTCTCGCGGTGCTCGGATCCTTCCTGGTCCGACGCAGTCTGCGCCCGCTCAACGAGGTCGAGCGCACCGCTGCCGCCATTGCCGCCGGGGACCTGTCGCGTCGGGTGCCGGACCGCGATCCTCGCACCGAGGTGGGTCGGCTCTCGGTGGCACTCAACGGGATGCTGGCGCAGATCGAGCACGCATTCGAGGAGCAGAGCGCCTCGGAGACGACGGCACGGCGGTCGGAGTCGCAGATGCGCCAGCTGGTGGCGGATGCCAGCCACGAGCTGCGCACGCCGCTGACCTCGATCCGCGGCTTCGCCGAGCTCTACCGACAGGGCGCCGTGCAGGACGACGAGTCCCTGGCGCGGGTGATGGGGCGCATCGAAGGAGAAGCCACGAGGATGGGGCTGCTGGTCGAGGACCTGCTGCTGCTGGCACGCCTCGACGCCCGCCGACCTCTCGAACGGCGCCCCGTGGACCTCGCCGCCCTCGCCCGTGACGCCGTGCACGACGCCGCCGCAGTCCAACCCGAGCGCAGCATCACCCTCGAGCCGGCCGACCAGCCCGTCGTCGTCATCGGGGACGACTCGCGGCTGCGTCAGGTGCTGGCCAACCTGCTGTCCAACGCCCTGCACCACACGCCCGAGGCGGCGGCGGTCACGGTCACGGCTACCACTCGAGAGGACGGGGCCGGGGCGTGGGCGGTGCTCGAGGTGCGCGACGAGGGCCCGGGTCTGTCCGCGGAGGACGCCGAGCACGTGTTCGAGCGCTTCTTCCGTGCGGAGCGTTCGCGTAACCGGGAGACCGGCGGCTCAGGGCTCGGCCTGTCCATCGTTGCGGGCATCGCCGAGGCTCACGGGGGTCGCACCGAGCTCGAGACCGCCCCCGGCCACGGCGCGACCTTCCGCGTCCTCCTTCCCCTGGCCAACGCCTCGACGCTCGAGACCAGCCCGTCGGCAGCAGCGGCTCAGGGCGCTCCCAGGTTTCTCCCAGATCTGTTGCCGAACATCGAGCCATGACAACGGCACCGATGTCGACCCGGGCACAGGGACGGGCCGTAGCCGCGACCCCGTTGAGGCGGCTGCCCTCGCCCCACGCGCCGGCCCGCACTCTGCTGGCCCTGCTCACCGCCGGCCTGGCCGCGGTGGTCGCGCTGTGGGCCGTTGGCCACCCGCACGACACTGGCGCCGGCGGCCTCGTGACGGAGGGCGGCCGGCTGGCTGGCCTGGTCGCGGGCTACGGCGTCGTGCTCTCCGTGGTGCTGATGGCGCGGGTGCCGTGGTTCGAGCAGGCGGTCGGCACCGACGTCATCACCCGTTGGCACGCGCGGATCGGGAGGACGACCGTCATCGCGGTGGTGCTGCACGGACTGCTCGTCTGGGTCGGCTACTCCGCCACCTCCAGCACCGGCCTCCTCACGCAGGGCAAGGAGCTGCTGCTCAGCTACCCCGATGTGCTGAAGGCGACCGTCTCCGGCGGCCTCCTCGTGCTCGTTGGCGTCATCAGCATCCGGGCGGCGCGTCGGCGGGTGCGACACGAGACCTGGTACTTCATCCACCTGTACACCTACCTCGCACTGCTGCTGGCCTTCGGCCACGTCGGCGCCACGGGCGCGGACTTTGTCGACAACCCGCTCGCCCGCCTGGCGTGGACGGCAGCCTGTTACGGCGCCTTCGCCCTTGCCGCCTGGTACCGCATCCTCGGCCCGCTGGCCTTGGCCTGGCGTCATCGCGTGCGCGTGCTGGCCGTCCGGCGCGAGGGGCCCGATGTCGTATCCGTCATCCTGACCGGCAAGCACCTCGAGGAGATGGGCGTGCAGTCAGGGCAGTTCCTGCGCTGGCGATTCCTGACGCGGGGCATGTGGTACTCCGCCAACCCCTACTCGCTGTCGGCGCCCCCGCACCCCACGATGCTGCGCATCACCGTCCGCGAGCAGGGTGACCACAGCCGTGGCCTCGCGCGGCTGAAGAAGGGGACGCTTGTCCTCCCCGAGGGTCCCTCCGGCGGTATGACCGCTGCTCGCCGTCGCCGGCGGAAGGTCCTGCTCATCGCGGGCGGCATCGGGATCGGGCCGATGCGCGCGCTCTTCGAGACGCTGCCTGGCCGCCCGGGTGACATCACCCTGCTCTACCGGACGAGCAGCGAGCAGGACCTGGTGCTGCGCCGCGAACTGGAGGCCATCGCCGAGGCCCGGGGCGCACGGCTGCACTACCTGGTGGGTCGACGGCGCGACCTCGGCTACGACCCGCTTGCCGTAGCCCTGCGCGCCGGGATCGTGACCGACCTTCCCAAGCACGACGTCTACCTGTGTGGCCCCGACGGCATGGTCGAGAGCAACGTCGCTCTCCTGAAGCACCTCGGTGTCCCGCGCAGCCATATCCATTCCGAGTCCTTTGCGTGGTAATGACATGAAGCGCGCGATCCTCGCCCTCGTCGGAACGGCCGCAGGCCTGTATGCCCTCCTGGGCTTCAAGACCGAGCCGCTGCCCACCACCTCCTCCATCTCCGCTTCGACGCCCAGCAGCAGCACGCCGACCCCGAGCAGCAGCACGTCGCCCCCCAGCAGCAGCACGCCGACCCCCAGCAGCAGCACGCCGACCCCGAGCAGCAGCTCGTCGAAGGCCGCCACGACCACCGTCACAGGCAATGCCATCGACACGCGCTACGGCCCGGTCCAGGTGCAGCTGACGATGACGGCCGGCAGGATCACCGCCGTTCGGGTCCTGCAGTACCCAGCTCACGACGGCCGCGACATCCAGATCAACAACTACGCGCTCCCGGTGCTGATCCAGGAGACGACGCAGGCACAGAGCGCGAACATCGACATGGTGTCGGGGGCCACGTTCACCAGCGATGGCTACATCCAGTCGCTGCAGAGCGCGCTGGACAAGACGAAGTGATGCCAACGGAGGCCGGACGCTCCAGCCTCCGCGTCACCGACGACGTCATGGGCACGGTCGCGACCATCGACGTGCGCACGGACACCACGACCCCAGGCCCGAACGACGCTGC
>JBQCDV010000044.1:0-5515 GCA_051960855.1 Actinomycetales bacterium | reverse complement strand
GCCGGGCTTGACGTGCTGGAACTCCACCACCGACCAGAGCTGGCCGTCGATGTTGAGCACCATGCCGTTCTTCAGGTCGTTCGTGGTGGCCACGTGCAGCTACGTCCTTCGTCAGACAGTGGGGGGGTTGCCAAGGCAACAGCATCCAAGTCTACCGGCCCCCACCCCTTGCGCCGAGCAGGCAAGGTAAGACCCCCCTGCCCCTTACCGACCCAGGGCAGAGCTGCGCCGAGCGCAAGGGGTCCGCGCTATCGGGCCTGCATCACCCGAAACGGCAGCGCCCGCACGACCCGGTCGTCGAGGCTGAGCTGCACGATGTACTTGCCGAGCCGCCCGAGCGGCAGGCCCTGGAACTGGAACGCGAACGGCACCATCTGCTCGTCGCCGTCCGGCAGCCCCGGCGGCCGCCCCACGTTGAAGGCCATCTCGCCACCGACGCGGTCGGGCTCGGCGCCCATCGGATCGGCGCCCGTCGGGTCGGCCAGCACCGGAGCACGCCCGTCCTCGTCGAGCACGAGGAACTGCAGGCGGTGCTCCCGGTTGGTCTCGGTCCACGGGACCCGAACGACGCCCGCCACGGCGAGCGTCACCGGAAACGGCGGGGGCGCGTCGGGCGGCACCGAGATGACGTCGATCCCGGCCCCGCTGACAAAGAGCTTGCCCGAGACCTGGGCGTGGTCGGCCAGCAGAGCGTCGATGTCCATGAGGCCAGGCTAGGAGCGCCGCGGCCTAGCGGAGCGGTGCCAGGGCGACACGCCGGAGTGACCCCTACCGGCGCGTGCTTGACCGCTTCTGACCGACCGCAGCCGGTAAGGGTCAAGGGGGTCTTAGCTTGCCTGCTCGCGGAGAGGGGGTGCGCCTCGCCGCACCCGCGGCCCTACTCGGGAGCGACCGACGGCTCCTCAGGCACCGTCGGCGGCACGCGCGGGGGCCCTGCCTCCGCCGGCCGCGGCCGGTCCTGCCGGTGCAGCCGGACGGCGACGAGAGCGACATCGTCCTCGGGCCGCTCCGGCAGCATCGCCTGCAGGGTGCGGTCGCACAGCTCCTCGAGGGTGACGTCCTCACCGGCGAGCTCCTGCAACGTGTCGCGCAGCTGCACGAGACCCTCGTCGATGGACTGGCCACGGCGCTCGACGAGACCGTCGGTGTAGAGCAGGACGGTCGAACCCCGGTCGAGGACGACCTCGGACTCCACGCGACGGGTCTCGGGCAGGATCCCGAGCAGCAGGTCGGGCTCGACTCCGAGCAGCGGCGCGACGGTGCCATCCGGATTGATCACCATGGGGGCGGGGTGACCGGCGTTCGACCACCGCAGACGGGTGATGGCGCGGCGGCGTTCGTCAAGGCTCTGCTCGAGGCGGGCGACCACCGCGGTCGCCGTCGTGCCGACCTGCAGCGTCTGCATGGCGCGGTCGGCGCGCGCGAGCACCACCGCGGGGCTGTGGTCGTCGTCCACCCCAATCGTCCGAACGATGCTGCGCACCTGCCCCATGGCGGCGGCCGCGGCGACGTCGTGGCCGATGACGTCGCCGATCACGAGGACGGTGGCTCCGTTGGGCTGCAGGAAGGCGTCGTACCAGTCGCCACCGACCTGCGCGGCCTCGGTGGCCGGCTGGTAGCGGACGGCGACCTCGACGTGGTCCGGCTCGGGCGGGGCGGTCAGCATCGAGCGCTGCAGCTCCTCGGCCAGCCGGCGCTGCTGCCGGTAGAGCCGGGCGTTGTCCAGCGCGAGACCCGCGCGGGCGGCGACGTCACGGGCGGTCGCGAGATCGGCTTCGCTCAGCGCGCCACGCTCGGAGCCGTTGAAGAGCGTGAGCACTCCGACGGTGCGTTCCCGCCCCCTCAGCGGCAGCACGACCACGGCATCCGGGTTGAGCTCGGCGAGCAGCTCGTGGACGGCACCGGGTTCGAGGGCCGACGCGATCATGTCGCGCGCGTTGGTGGTGCGCACGATCGCGCGGCCAGTCCGCAGGGCGGTGAGCAGGGGGGCGTCTTCCCGCAGGGCTTCCAGACGCAGCGCGGCATAGCGTGACAGCACGGGCAGCGTGTCGGGGCAGACGTGCGCGAAGCCGATGTCTCGGATGCTTCGGCGGTCCCCCACGTGCTCATCGTCGACCAGCGTCACGACGCACCAGTCGGCGAGAGCAGGGACGACGAGGTCCGCGAGGCGTGCCACGGCAGCCTCCGGCTCGAGGGTCTCGGCGAGCTCGGAGGTCACCTCGGCGAGCAGCGCGGCGCGCAGAGCGGCCTGCTCGGCCGCGTCGTGTGCCGCCCGCCGGTCGGAGATGTCGAGGGAGTAGACCGCGAGCCCCTCGGGGCTGGGCCAGGCGCGGATCTCGTACCACTTGTCCAGCGGCGCCGGATAGTGCGCCTCGAACGTCGTCACCTGCCGCGTCGCCATCGCCTCGCGGTAGTGGGTCTCGAAGTCGCCGCCCAGTGCGGCGGGAAAGAGCTCCCAGATGTCGCCGCCGAGGAGCTCGGCGCGGGGGCGGCCCAGGAGCCGCTCGGCCTGGTGGTTGACGTAGATGAAACGCCAGTCCGGTGAGAGGGAGAAGAACGCCGCCGGCATCGCCTCGAGCACGCGCACGACGCGGCTCTCGCTCTCGCGGCGGTCGCTGATGTCGTAGGCGACTCCGAGCAGGCGCGTCGCGACGCCGGCGACCTCACCCAGCGCGCGGCCGCGAGCACCGACCCAGCGCACTTCCCCGTCCGGCAGCACGACCCGGTACTCGGCGGCGTACTCCCCGCACGTCGCCACGGCGTGATCGAGCGCGGCGGTGACGTAGGCCAGGTCCTCAGGATGAAGGCGGGCGTTGAACGCCTCGATGGTCCCCGTGAAAGTCGTGTGGTCGTAGCCGAACAGCTCGAGCAGCCGGTCGTCCCACGTCAGACTGCCCGTGACGAGGTCCCAGTCGAAGGTGCCGATCTCGCCGGCCCGCACGGCGAGCTCCCACGCGACACAGCTGGCCTCGTATTCGCCAGTGAGCGCCGTCAGCTCCAGCTCGGCGACCGCCGAGGCCGCCAGCTGGGTCAGGGTCGCCACGTCGCTGTCGGTCCACGTCCGTGGCGTGGGGTCGAAGACGCACATGGCGCCGACGATGTGGCCGTCGTCGGCCACGAGCGGGACGCCCAGATAGGCGCCGACCTGCCCGCTGGTGACGGGCGGCAGCGTCGCGACCCGGCGGTCGGCGGCGGCGTCAGTCACCACGAGCGGTGCCGCGCCGGCCGACGTCACGGTGCACAGGGAGTCAGCCAGCGGGCCTTGGCTCCCCACGGATCCCGCCGGGAGACCGGCCCCGCCCGCGACGGTCTGCACGTCGGTGAGCAGGGACACTTGCGAGGCCGACGCCTGCAGCAGGCGGGCGGCGAGGGCGGCCAGCCGGTCCAGCGCGGGATGCCCGGTAGGTGCCGGCAGCAGCCGGTTGGCCGAAGCGGACCGCGACGGCACAGCGAGCTGCGGGAAGGCACCTGCGTCCGCAGTCGCATCCACCGTCAGGCGATCTGGAGGCGACGACGCACCGCCTGACTCGTCGCTCGCGCCAGTCACCGCCACACCGCCCCTCGGGCTTCAGAAACACGAGTGGCCGGGACCCTACGTCCCGACCGTGGCCTCATTGTGCCTGAGCGCAGGCAAGGCCGAGGGCGGTCGGACGGAAACCCTCCGCTATCGGGTCAGAACGGCCTCGCGGGCGATGGCAGCCGCCACGCGGCTCACGGTCTTGTCGCGCCACCCCTCGGGCCGAAGCCTGACGTTGGCCAGCAGGGGCTCAGCGACGCCATCCGGCAGGTCCCACCACTCCAAGGGACGCTCGTCCGCCCGGCGCCACCCGACACTCTCCATCAACTCGACGATGGCCGACCGGTCCAGCTCCTCCCCCGCACTGCTGGCCAGCCAGAGCAGGACCAGGAGGTCGAGGTCGCCGGTCGCACCGTCCACCTCGAGGCACTTCGCAAGCGTCCGCACCAGGAACTCCGCCAGCTCCCGCGGCCGACCGCGGACGGCGGCACCGGCCCGCGTCAGCAAGAGCCGGCCCTTGTACTTGCGCAGCAGCCCCAGCGAACGGAGCGTCTCGCGGAAGACCAGCACGGGCCGGGTCTGGACCTCGCGGTTGTTCTTGCCGATCCAGCTCGCCATGGACGGGATCAACTCGGCCGCAGCCACGACGGCCTCGGGCTTGAGGTAGCCGGCCGAGGTCAGAGGGAGCCCTTCACCGCTGGCCTCGTCGAGGAACCACAGGTGCGCTCGCAGCGCCTCGCCGATCTCCTCCTCGGGCAGCGTCGCCAGCGGAGGCACCTGCCTCGCGACGACCTGCGCGCGGGCTGCCAGCACCTCACCTAGCCGTGACGGGAGCGCCCGCAGCAGCAACCCCTGCACCCGCGGGGCGAAGACAGACAGCCACTCGTCCAGAGACCCCAGAGGCGAACGCAGCGCCTCGTTGACCTCAGCCACCTCGAAGGCCGCCGGGTCCTCGAGGACCTCCGCCAGCTCCTGCGCCGTTCGTAGGCCGCCGCAGTCCTCCGGCGGTCCCGCGCGCCGCCCGTCGAGGCACACCGGAGCGTCGAGCTCGTCGTCGCGCACGGACTCCAGCCGGATCGTCAGGTCCCACGAGTCGCCGTAGTCGTAGGTGTAGCGCAGCTTGTCGCCTGGCTGCTGGAGGCATTCATCGAGCCGAACGTCGCGGTCCGGCGTCCCGTCGTCGTCGCCCTGCTCGGCGTCGTACTCGCAGAGGAACAGCTCGCTGGTGAGGTCGAAGGGAGAGCCCCCCAGGGCGAAGCGGTGCAGGTGCGCGTCGTACCAGCCGTAGGCGATCTGCAGGACTTCATGCAGTGCGGAGAGGGTGAGGTCCGAGGGCAGGTCGAGCCGTCGCCAGATGGGCGGCTTGGCGTAGTCGAGGTCGACGCGGACGCGGTACGTCTTGCGCGTGTCGAGAGGCGGCCGGCGCAGGTGGGGCCGGCGACGCTGCATGCGGCCGGCGACGGGTCCTGATGTCTGGAGGGCGGACAGCATGTGACCAGCCCACTCGTTCACGGCGCCGGGGCCCATCTCCGCCAGTTGCTTCTGGAGCTCGGCGAAGAGCTCGTCCGGGGTCGTGCGCTTCTCGGCCACGTGCCCACGCTAGAGCCCCCACCCCTCTGCGCCGAGCAGGCAAGGTAAGACCCCCCTGACCCTTACCGACGCGTCAGCCCCCTCACCCGACGACGATCAGCTCCCGCGGCGCATCCGTCAGCACCTCGAGCACACCGTCGTCGTTCAGCACAGTCGTGTCCTCGATCCGGACCCCGCCACGCCCGGGCAGGTAGACACCGGGCTCGACGGTCACCGGGATCCGCGGCTGCAGCACGTCCTCACCCTTGCCGTGCAGGAACGGGTCCTCGTGGATCTCCAGCCCGACCCCGTGGCCGAGCCCGTGCGTGAACTCCTCGCCATACCCGGCAGCCTTGACGGTGTTCCGCGCAGCGTCATCGATCGTCTTGCTGGTCGCACCCGGCACGATGGCCAGCCGCCCAGCCTCCT
>JBQCDV010000043.1:0-5965 GCA_051960855.1 Actinomycetales bacterium | reverse complement strand
GTCGACCCTGGTCGTCCTCGCAGTCGTAGACGAAGACGGCCAGCGGCAGCCCGATCTGGTTCGCCGCCAGGCCTACCCCGTCGGCGTCCTCCATCGCGGCGAACATGTCGGCGACGATGACGCGCAGAGACTCACCGAACGTCGTCACCTCGGTGGCCGGCTGACGCAGCACGGGGTCGCCGAACTGCCGGATGGCGTGGCTGCTGCGGGTCGCGCGGCTCACCGCGAGCCGCCCTGAAAGCCGCCCTGCGAGCCGCCCATAAAACCGCCCTGAGACGCGCCCTGCGATCCGTCCCTGCCGCCCGTGCTCGACCCGACTCCACTGAGCCGGGTCACCAGACCCCGGGGGACGAGGCGACTGGCAGCGACGAGGGCGGTGTAGCGCTTACTAGGCACGCTGATGACCTTGCCCGCAGCGAGGTCAGCCATTCCCTCGTTCACGACCCGTTGCGCGTCGAGCCACAGCGGCTTCGGGATGCGCGCCTTGTCCACGCCGGCTCGCTGGTGGAACTCGGTGTGGGTGAACCCGGGGCACAGCGCGCACACGGTGACCCCCGTGCCCTGTAGTTCCTTCGCCAGGGCCTCGGAGAAGGCGATCAACCAGGCCTTGTTCGCACCGTAGGTCCCCCGCGGCACGAAGCCGGCCACGCTGGCCACGTTGAGCAGCCCGCCGCGGCGGCGTTCGATCATCCCGGGCAGGACCGCGTGCGCGAGGCGCATGGGGGTCTCGACGAGGAGCGCGAGGCTCTGTCGCTGCTCGTCGATGGCCGAGGGCACGAACGGCGCTGGCGACCGTGACCCGGCGTTGTTCACCAGCAGGTCGATCGGGGCCTCGGCGTCCCGCAGCCGGGCCTCCACCCGAGCCACGTCGGCGTCGTTCGTGAGGTCGGCGGGCAGCACCTCGACGGTGATGTTGTGCCGATGACGCAAAGCCTCGGCGAGACGTTCGAGGCGCTGCTCGTCGCGGGCCACCAGGACCAGGTCGCAGAGCTGGGCGGCGAGCGTGCGGGCGAAGACCTCCCCCAGCCCGGCGGAGGCACCGGTGATGAGCGCACGGGAGGGACTGGAGAAGCCGGTCACGGCGCCCGACGTTAGCCTGGCTCACCGTGCTGCTGGCCACCTGGAACGTCAACTCCCTCCGCGCTCGCACCGAGCGCGTCCTCGCGTGGCTGGGTCGGGTGCAGCCCGACGTCGTGGCCCTGCAGGAGACCAAGTGCCGGGACGACCAGCTGCCGCTACTGATGTTCGAGGACGCGGGCTACGAGCTGGCCCACCACGGGACGAGCCAGTGGAACGGCGTCGCCATCGCCTCCCGCGTCGGAATCGAGGACGTCCGGGTGGGGTTCGACGGCATGCCGGGCTGGGGCGAGCCGCCGGCACCCGAGGCCCGGGCCATCGGAGCGCGCTGCGGCGGCGTGGATGTTTGGTCGCTCTACATTCCCAACGGCCGCGCGCCCGGGGACCCGCACCTGGCGTACAAGCTGCAGTGGCTCTCGGCGCTGCGGGAGGCCGGCGCCGGCTGGCTGTCGTCGGACGCCACGGCGCAGGTCGCCCTGTGCGGTGACTTCAACATCGCCCCGACCGACGACGACGTGTGGGACCCGGCCGTGTTCGCCCACTCGACGCACGTCACGCCGGAGGAACGCGCAGCCTTCTTCGCCCTGGTCGACGCCGGCTTCGCCGATGTCGTGCGGCCGCACACGCCGGGTCCCGGCGTCTACACCTACTGGGACTACACCCAGCTGCGCTTCCCGCGGCGGGAGGGGATGCGGATCGACTTTGTGCTGGCCTCACCTGCGCTCGCCGACCGGGTGACGGGTGCCTCCATCGACCGGCAGGAGCGCAAGGGCAAGGGCGCGAGCGACCATGCCCCTGTGCTGGTCGAGCTCTCGGACTAGCGCAGGGCCGACCTGCACCCCCAGCTGCCGCCGCTTCTCCATCGACGCGCAGTACCGACTCCTCGACCGGCGTCGTCCTGGCAAGCGTCGAGCTCATGCGACGGCCGGTGACCTACAACGAGCTCGACACCCTCATGACCTCCCGCAGGACAACCAGGACAAGCTGCACACCCTGACAGCACTCATCAAGCACCACGACCCTCGCGATCGGGCGCCTCTCAGCGACCTGCTCACGCAGCGCTGGATCGCCTGGCGGCCCCTTGATGCTGACCGTCCCCACATGCTCCAGCGCCACATCACGGCCAAAACAGCGCTCAGCCAACCAGACCCTCTGCTGCCCGACCGGCACAGTGCCTTGCGAACGAACACCACCAGCGGAGGCTGCCTCTCCCCCGGCGTGTCACAGCGAGCCCTCGTGCGCCCCTGACCTGTTCAAACAACGACAGGCATTGCCTGCAGCACTCAAGTGGCACGGGTCAGGCCCAACGCTGTTCACACGTGCCCGCAGCGACTGCAGCGGTAGCGGCGCGCGAGGTACCTCAAGCATGGTGGGACGCCGGCCCAGCGGCTCGTGGTCCAGTCTCTGCACCACCGCCTCGCTCGTCACGAGGGGCACTTCGCAACCGCACCGGCGCAACCAGTGGTCCGGTTCCATGACCCGTCCCGCAAGCACAACTCGGCCGGGTTGAATGCGCTGCCCGGTGACTACGAGACGGAACTCGTTGCGGTGGCAGAACAGTTTGACTTTAGGGCAGGCGAAGCCGGCACGACTGGTAAGGACCAGGCACTTCAGGCTCTTTCCCACGGCGGCGTAGGAGTCTCCATCGTTCGGAGACCTTGAAGTCGATCCCGAGACCGACGAGTTCACGCTTAACTGCGAAGGCCGATTGGACCGCCGAAACCCAAACTAACTGTGGGATTGGACAACAAACGCTCAATCCCGCCGAATTCTTGTGCGCAGGCTGGAGATGAGCGACTCCAGTCCCAACGCTAAACTAGTCACCTCCCCAGGTGGAACAATCCCTGACTTGTTCAGGCGGTCCTGTAGGCGCCGCGCCAGGTGGGGAGGCAACTCGCCCACTTGATGCTCCGAAGCGAGTACCGCTAACAAACCGATGCAAGCGGCAATCTCGCCCTGTGAAGGCAGGGCGCCATCGGTGCTTTCCACGCAAGCCTCATCCCTGTTTGGGCGCAAGCCCGCCTCCCCAAGGGCGGCGATTTAGGGTATCAGCGGCAGGCGACCATGTCAACTAGCCAGGAGCTCGTCCGCTAAGAATCGCCCCGGCCCGAGATGTAGTGGCGGAACTGCAAAGATTCCCGACCCAACGTGACGAACGAAATCCGACATCGGGTCAAACTGACTGAGGCTTAAAAGGGGACCCAAGAACTGGCGCAGCGGGTCCGCGAAGAACGCCGTAAAAAGCAGACCCGTCCCCTCCGTCCCGCTGTATGAGAACCCGCGTCTCAACATCTGGGAGCCCTGTAGGCCGCGCCTAACGATTGTCACGTGCGAAGCCGACGGGCTACCTTCCCTGTCACCAGCATTGGCAGGATGTAGCTGTCCGCTTTTCATATCGCGACCGATAATGTCCCCTTGCGTGGACGGATCGAGAAAGGACCAAGAGCGCACATCCATCGCGATCTTGCGAACTCCCATATAGCAGCCGCCTGCAAGCCAAGCAGGCACCGCTGGCGACCAAGCCGTGACCACTTTCGTCATGTTTTCGATCCCCACAGGGTTCACGATCCCGTCGAGAGCGCCGAATGGGTTCCGGACCACATAACGTCCCGGAAAGCCGGGAACGGGGGCAGTGCGGTGGCCCCACTGAGTCCATCGAACGCGCAGGCAGTCGTGAGCGGCATTACTAAAACGTGCCGCAGTGTACGCCAACGCTCGGCGGCCTTCACCGCTGACGAATAAGCATAGGGCGCCGCCCACTTGATGCGGCACTAGCGAATCCGAGGCCAGATAGGGCAAATCTTGAAAATGCGCTGGCTGAAGATTACCTGCCTCGTGTGTACATTCTGATGAGAAGGGCGCCAGTCTTCACTGGTCCTTTAACTTCACTCCGACGGATCCCTCTGTGATGCCGCCAGGCGGATTGAGGGTTGCCGCTTTCGGCGGCCCCGCCTAGACTGCGAGTACGAGCACTGTTCAGCTAGCGGGGGTCACGATGACAGTCAATCTAAAGTTGGGCCCTGTGGAGTTGCGGGACCCGATGACGGACCCGATGGCGCGCTCCTGGGTTGGGTGGTCGCCAACGAGCACGCCTGCGGAGATCTTCGAGAACAACAGAGGCGTCTGGTGCTTGGGGCGCAGGGCGCTGTTCGAGACTTTCGTGACTCTGTCGTTTTCGGGGACTGTGAAGATAGTCGGTCGAATCGATCGTCTCGAGCGGATAGCTGGCCCCGGGCCTGCTCGTACTGGATTCGCCATCGTGGGTGAGGTGCTGACGCCTGGCGACCCGAGCTTTGACAAGCGCTTTGGGCGAAGGGTGGACACGCACCGCAATCCCGTGACCTACGTGGACGACGAGGAGAGGCGCTGCGTCTGCGGCTGCCAAGCACCCGTGACGGCGCCGCGAGTCTTTCTTGCCGGTCACGACAAGCGGGCGGTTTATTCGAGGGTCGTTGAATACTGGGGCGGAACCGTGGCGTTCTTGAAATGGGTGGACGAGTCGCCCGATCTTCAGTTGAGAGTTGCGCGAGGCGCTCTCGAGCAGCCTCCTGCCTAGGGTCTGATGTTTGTGGAGTTGGGGGACGGCTACCTTTGAAGCGCGGCTCACGCCCCAGATGGGTTGAGAGCCTCATCCGACTTCAGCATATTTTGTTGCTAGATTCTGCGGCGCCTCGAACAGGTCCTGGCGATACGGTTGTGGAATTGCCAAAGCCGAGGGCTAACCCGGCTCATCGCAGAACAAGGTGTAGCACAGTCCGAAAGCCTCTGCAGTCGAGGAGCGCTGGGGTGGTGTAGTGGTTGAGGTTGCGGAAGCCGAGGGCGGTGCGGCGTAGGTAATCTAGCCGGACATTGATTGCTTCGGTGAGGCGGTTGTTGGTAAAGACGCAGCCGCACCTTCCCACGGCGGGAAAGTGCGGCTGCGTCGTTCGGGAACAATCGCGTCGGATCCAGGCCCGGCGCGGTCAGACCACCGTCTGCAACTGCAGGCCGTCCCGCTCGGAGTTGAGGTCGACCACGACCTGCTGCCCGTCGCGCACCTGACCGCCGAGCAGGGCACGTGCCAGCCCGTCGCCGATGCTGGCCTGGACCAGCCGGCGCAGCGGACGCGCACCGTAGGCGGGGTCGTAGCCGGTGAGGGCCAGCCACTCCTTGGCGGCGGGGGTGACCTCGAGCTTCAGCCGGCGCTCGCGCAGCCGGGCGGCGAGCCGCTCCACCTGCAGGTCCACGATCCGGGTGAGCTCCTCCATGTCCAGCGCGCTGAAGACCACGATGTCGTCGAGCCGGTTGAGGAACTCCGGCTTGAACGACGTCCGGACGGTGCTGAGGACCAGTTCGCGCTTCTCCTTGTCGTCGATGGTGGGGTCGACGAGGAACTGCGAGCCGAGGTTGGAGGTCAGCACCAGGATCACATTGCGGAAGTCCACGGTGCGGCCCTGGCCGTCGGTGAGCCGGCCGTCGTCCAGCACCTGCAGCAGGACGTCGAAGACCTCGGGGTGGGCCTTCTCCACCTCGTCGAGCAGCACGACCGAGTAGGGCCGGCGCCGCACCGCCTCGGTGAGCTGACCGCCCTCCTCGTAGCCGACGTAGCCGGGGGGCGCGCCGACGAGCCGTGCCACGGAGTGCTTCTCCGCGTACTCGCTCATGTCGATGCGGACCATCGCCCGCTCGTCGTCGAAGAGGAAGTCCGCCAGTGCCTTGGCCAACTCGGTCTTGCCGACACCGGTCGGGCCGAGGAAGAGGAACGAGCCCGTGGGCCGGTCCGGGTCGGAGATGCCGGCCCTCGACCGCCGAACGGCGTCGCTGACGGCGCGCACCGCCTCCTGCTGTCCGATGAGCCGGTGGCCGAGCTCGTCCTCCATGCGGAGCAGCTTGGCCGTCTCCCCCTCGA
>JBQCDV010000042.1:0-5681 GCA_051960855.1 Actinomycetales bacterium | reverse complement strand
AACGGCGCGGTCCTCGAGCTCGAGCAGCCGTCGACGAGCGACCGCTTCGGCCAGGCCGCGGCGTTCGTCGAGGCGCACGCCAGGGACAGCGACGTTCTGGCCGCTGCTAACCACGTGACCGAAGCCGCTCTCGCCCACGCCGAAGAGACCGACGGGTTGCGCGACTGGCCGGACCGGCACGTCGAACGGCTCGAAGTCTTCACACCCGTCGCGCCCCACTCGGTCACGCCCCACTCCGTCGCTGCCGAGCGGGGGCCGCGCCGGGTGTGGCTCGTGGGATATGACAACCCCTATGACCGACAGGCGCAGGCCCGCTGGCTGCAGGCGATGAGGGCGGCCGGCTACGACGTGGAGCTGCGGCGGCACTTCGACGCGACGGACGTGACGCTTTTGGTCAGGCAGACGTGAACTGGCACGACCTTTTCTTCTACGGCCCCGGCACTCCGACCGCCGTCGGCATCTGGCTGGTCCTGACTCCGGTGCTCGTCATCGGGCTGCTCGTCCTGCGGGCTTCGCTCGGCGTCGTGGGCGTGACGGTGGCGGCGACCGTCCCGACGCTCGTGCTGCATCGCACCCCCGACTGGCTGGGGGTCCGAACGGCGTCGGTCATCGCTTCGGTCGCGACGCTCGCCGTGCTGGCGTGGCTCGGCCTGCGGTTGGTGCGCGCCTCGTCCGCCGCACCGCCCGAGGACGACGACGGCGAGGTGGGGCGCGGGCGGCGTTCGGGGATCTGGGTCGGGGTGGGGCTGGTCGCCGCCCTCGGGGTGGGGCTGCGAGTGCTGGTCGGGCTGATCGACCCGGGAATCTCGGACATCCCGCGGGCCAGTGAGACCGCTGCGCGTGCGCTGCTCGCCGGGCAGAACCCCTACCGGGTGCCGAACCGGGACTCGGTCATCGGGATCTACCAGTACCCCGCGGCGTCGATCTACGCGCACCTACCGTTTGTCGCCGCGATCCCGCCCGACGCCAAGCATGTCGCCGCGCGGCTGGTGCTGTGGGTGACGTGTGCGGTGGCGGTCGGCTTCCTCGGCTGGGCCGGCGTGCGGGTCGGGCGGCCGCGGCAGGGGCTGCAGGCGGCGTGGGCCTACGCGGTGAGCCCGGAGCTGGTGCGCGACGGTGGCCTCACGGTCGCGAACGACCTGCTGCTTGCGCTCGCCGTCGCGGTTGCGGCGTGGCTGCTCGCGCGTCGACGGCCGTGGTGGGCAGCGGTGCTCGTCGGGATCGCCATCAGTGTCAAGCCGTCCGCTGCTCTGGTGCTGCCGGTCGTGCTCGTCGCCGCCGGAGTGTGGGTCGCGGTTGGTGCCGGTCTAGTGGCGGTGCTGCTGCAGGTGCCGCTGCTGGTGTGGCCGTCGCCCGGTCTGGATGGGCTGTCGGCGATCGCCGAGCCCGTCGCGCGCTCCCAGCCGTTGGAGCGGCTGGCCGGGTCGGCGTGGTTCCCGCTGTCTGACGCGCTCGGTAACGGCAGCGGACCTGCCCGGGTCGCCGCGGCCGGCGTCCTGCTGGTCGGCGGCCTTGTCGGGCTGTGGGCGGGGTGGCGGTTGCGGCGGGGGATGGGTCTCGGCGTGCGGCCGCTGTCGGCGTGGCTCTCGGTGCCGCGTGCCCTGTGGCCGCGCGCCTGGGAGCCCGGCTTCGCCCCGCCGGTCGCTGCTGTCGCCGCGGCGATGGCCCTGCCGCTGGTGGTGGGCTTCCTGCTGGCTCCGGTGCGGGACCTCAACTACGAGGACTGGGGTCTGACGGCGCTGATGCTGGTGGTGGCGACGCGTGGCGAGCGCTCATAGTGCGACCACGTCGGCTTCGACTCGCGCGCGGACATGCGACTTGATCCCGTCGTTCGGGACCACGTCGACGCCGACGCCGAGCAAGTCCTCCAGATCGCGCCGCAACTGCCCGAGCGCAAAGAGCCCCATGCCCTCGGGAAAGTCGAGCAGCAGGTCGACATCGCTGTCAGGGCGGTCATCACCGCGGGCCACGCTGCCGAACACGCGCACGTTGTCCACGCCGTAGAGGGCGGCGATCTCCTTGATCGCGTTGGCGTGATGTCGGACCCGCCGCCCGATCGGACCCGACAAGGGGAGGCGCGCTGGAGAGGGATGGGTCGACATCACGACTAGTCTGCCCATCCCGGGCCGCGCCGCCGCGCCTCGGCTTTGACTGTCAGCGCCTCGGCTGTCTTGTGGATAGCTCCCGCGCTGTAGGCCGCCTTCTCTGGTGCATCGCCCACGGCCGCGAGACCGGTCTTGGCAGGGCGGGGAGCCATGAGCCGAATCTGCCCTACCTCGTGCAGTACGTCGAGCCGACCGCAGGGCTCGACACTCATGGTCAGGCTGATGGGGGAGGGCTGGCGTCCGTGGGGGCGAAGTCGACGCGCGCCTTCAATCGCGCCCCCCAACTCCACGGTCTCGTCCCATCGTGGTGGAGGCGACCGACGACGACGCCGGGAGACACGCCGATACGGAGGGCAAACTCGCGGACCTCCTCCAAGCTGCGCAGTCGTGCGAGCTCGGGCACTTGCGCCGAGGGGATCAGGACCTCTCCCGCAAACTCGTCCGCGCGACGTTCACGGTCGTCAACATCGTTCGAGCTTCCTGCCGATTCGATGAAAACGTCGCCGCGATCGTCGAGGAGGACGTGTGCAATTTCGTGAAACAAGGTGAACCAGAAGCGATCGTCGGTCTTTCCTCGAAGTGACAATTGAACGATGGGGCGAGAGCGCACCCAGTGTGTGGCACCCGATGCTCTCGTCCCCGCAATGTCGGGTATGAACGCCACCACGACACCAGCCTCGGCGGCCAGCTCAACGATGTGAGACCCGACTGGGCCTCGGCTGGCGCTCAAGGCCCTCATTGCCGGCAGCTGACGACGCAGCACGTGAGGGTTGAATCGGGGGACGTGCCTCTGCTCCGCCTCGAGCTGTCCCAGCCGGAGCCATGTCGCCACAGCGCCGGGAGAGATCTCGTGTACTCGGCTTTGGCGGAAGGCGGCTTGGGGCTGTAGGTACAGGTCTCGCCAGGTCTGTACGGTGGGCACACCAAAGAAGCGCAAGGACTCGACAACGAGCGCAGCCTTATCGCCTGCCGGTGCGGATACGAATCCTAGGCGTCTCAGATCTTTGACGGGTATCTCGCTCAGCCACTCGACGGACTCGCCGATTTCCTCGCTGCGCTTGATCCGCTCAAGATCCTCCCGGTATGCCGCCTCTCGCGCGAGCCAGAAGCGAGCAGGGATGCCGGTGACAAACTCCAGGTCTATGGCGGTGCTGGGCAGGATGGGTGCGACACCGTTAACGATCTGGTTGACGTGCTTCGTCGAACGGTTCAGACGCTGGGCAAGCTGTCCCTGCGACATGTCACGCTCGTCCAACCACTCAGCCAGCGTCTCGCCCGGCGGCACAGCGTAGTTCGTAGGCTCGCTTTCATAGATCGCCATCGCCCGAACCTCCTCCTTCCCGTCCTTCAGTGGTAGTCGACGACGCTGACCACGAGCATCCGGTCGTCCTGCGGTTCGCAGATGAGGCGCCAGTTGGCGCTGAGGCGGGCAGACATCTTCCCGGTCAGATCACCCTTGAGCCACTCCCAGCGGCCGGGGAGGATGAGTAGCTCGTCGGGGTCTATCGCTGCTTCCATGTCCTTCAGCCGTCGCGCCAGCGCCTTCGCGACGTCCGCACCCCAGGCGGCCTGCATCGTCTTGCTGTTGGAGCACTGCCTAGCTAACCGGGCTGAGGCATACCCCACACGCACGTCACGCTACCTCTTACCTACTAGGTAATAGTACGCCGGATACTCTAGCCGTCTCAACCGTCGAAGTCGTGCTACTCGCCCACGGCAACCGGCGCGAGCACGAAGACGTGCAGCCGCTCGAACCGCAGCTCCCGGTACTCCCGCCCATGCCGTGACACCCACTCCCGCACGTCCTCGTCTGGCCGACGGTTGGTGATGGTGGGGTCGGTGATGAGCACGTCGGGCGTGCCGCCGGTGGGCAGCTTCGAGCTGACCGAGGCGCAGGGAAGGGCCTCCCGCACCGCGGCCGTGTCCCCCCACACCGTGATCCGATCGCCAGGCTGCAGGTGCTGACGGAGGTAGTCCGTCGCCGCGGCATAGTCCTCCGGCTGCTCGCTCACGACCGCCGCGATGTGGCCCACGCCCCGCACGGCGAGCACGAGGAGGCAGACGAGGACGACGGCGGACGCCGTTCGGGCACGAGGGGTCGACCGCCGACGCGCGACGATGGCCACGGCGCAGCTGGCCAGCACGACGAGCTCGGGGACGAGGATGTCGTGGTACTGCGGCAGCTTCAACGGCGAGACGGTGTTGGCCAGCAGCCCGACCACGAGCACGGCCGCGACCGACCACGCCGCGGGCGAGCAGCGCCAGCGGACGAGACCGATGACGGCGAGCAGATAGAGCGCGATGAGGGCCGGCCAGGTGAGGTACTGCGCCTGGAACCAGAACTCCGCCCACCACGGCGGGTGCGCGTAGATGTGCCCCGCGACTTCCTGCAGATGACCGCGGTCGGCGTGGGCGAACTGGAAGGCGAACGCCGTCCGCAGCACCCCCGGCGCCTGCGACCCCATCGGCAGGTAGGGCAGCAGGAAGCCGACCGCCGCCGCGACGACCCCGAGCGCCGCATCCGTGACGGCCCGCGGGAGCTGCCGCCGGTGCAGGACCAGCAGGGGCACGATGCCGGCGAGCGCGCCGAGACCGGTCAGCTTGCAGGCTCCGGCAAGACCCGAGACGAACGCCGCCGCGACGAGCCAGCGCCGTCGTCGGGTGTCGGCTGCGACCGCCCACGCGAGCAGGGCGGAGGAGAGGAAGAAGAGAAGTGGTCCTTCGAGAGTCGCAATGCGGGCGACGTGGTCGCGGACGATTCCTGGGGCCAGGGGGAGTGCCCACCAGAGGAGCCCTGCCGTGACCGCTGGGGCCCAGCGCCGTGTGATGACGAGAGCGGTCGCCAGCAGCACGGCGCCGGTGAGGAAGCCGAGGAGCGCCCCTATCAGCCGGTCGGCCAGGACTGGGCTGCCGAAACCGCCGAACACGTAGTGCGACAGGCCGATGAGCTCCTTGGCCAGCGGCGGGTGCTCGTCGTTGCGGGTCCAGATGCCGCGGACGTATTCGACACCGGCCTGCCGGTAGACCAGTTCGTCGTTGACGACCGACGGTGTGGTCAGGTGCGGGAAGAACGCGAGCACTCCGACGACCGCCGCTGCGGCCGCGGCCAGCAGCTGTGGGCGCGTGGGGCGGGTGAGGCGGGCGCGGCGCGCGCGGTCCGGGAGCGCGGAGCGCGAGGGGCGCCGTGTCCGGCCCGGGAGCGCCGAGCCTGCGGGGCCCGAGGGGCGGAGTGCGTCCACGCCGTCCCCCTCTGCTCGCTGATTGATGCTGCCCGGGCTCGTGCTGATGCCGTAGTCGTCTCGTGCTGGTCTCGCGCTGATCTCGTCCCGAGCCCCGCGTCCGACGCGTCCAACGATGCCAGGTGACCTCCCGACGTCGTGGTCACGCCCCGCCCCCGCCGGCGTCATCCCGACCGGTCCCGGGGCTGCGGCGGCCGGTTGCGCCGCTCGCGTGTGCACTCCTGGCTGCGGGACAGCCACCACCGCTCACGCGAGCGGGATGTCGAGGGCGTCACCGTCACCGGCGTCGTTCGTGCGCGCAGTTGTCCGGGTCCCCGCGTTAGCTGCACTCGCGAGT
>JBQCDV010000041.1:0-3189 GCA_051960855.1 Actinomycetales bacterium | reverse complement strand
TGCGCAGGAGTTTGCGTCACCCGCGCGGAAGTCGCATGCGGGCGCGCTCCATCTGGCAGTCTCGGGTCACGTGGACGTCGAGCACATGACGCAGGGCTGGACCCAGCTCTCCGACGCCCTGCTGCAGCGGGCTGCGCTGATCGCCCGGGCGGCCTTCGACCGGCTGCCCTCTCCCCTCGCCGGCCTCAGCGTGAACGACGAGGATGTCCTGCGACTGCTCGACGAGCTGCCCGGCCTCGGCGCCGGTGATGAGGCCGCGGTTGCCGACGTCCTCGCCTACACCGCGCCGGCGATCGAGAAGGCCCGGGCCGCACTCGCCGACGACACGCAATTTGCGTCATTTGCACGCAATGCCGGTCTCAACGCCGGCGATGCCGAGGTGCTCGCCGTCCTCGCAGCAGTCGACCTCGACCCGCGGCGGCAGCGTCTGGCCGGCTATCTCAACGACGACGTCACGATCCGGCATCTCACACCCTTCTCGCTGTCGGCGCTCTTCGCCGATGAGCCGGGTCACCTCCGCGCCGTCGTCCCCGGCGGCGCCCTCGCCCGCGCCTCCCTCCTCGAGCCGGTGACCGAACGCCCCTGGTCCCGCGCCCCGCTGCGGCTCGCACCCTTTGTCGGCTGGCGGCTCAGCGGCTTCGACGGGCCGGAGCCGGACCTCCCGCACTCCTGCCAGCTCATCCCGTCCAGCGGCGGCGGCATCGACGACAGCGGCAGCGCGACGGCGAGTCACGGGCCCGACGGCGCGGGTGGGGCTGCGCCGTTCGTCGTGGTTGCCGGTCCCGACCCCGTACGGCGGCTCGAGGCTGCCGCACGCGCCCTCGACGGCCGCGCCCTGCTCGTGACCCCGCCGCCCACCTCACCCGTGGAGTGGGACGCGGTGATCCGGCAGGCCTCCCTCGACGGCGCCGCAGTCGTGCTCGAAGCCGGCGAGGACCTGCCACCCGACGCGCGCGCGCGCATGGAGGCCACGCCGCACCTGGCCTGGGGGCTGGTGAGCACCGTCGACCTGCCGGTGGCGTCGCTGCCGACGCGCGCCTGGAGCGGCGTCGTTCCGGAATCTGGGGTCGCCACCGCCGACGAGGTCGCCGCCACCCTCGGCCCCGACGGGGCGACCTACGCCGGGACGTTGACCGCCGACCAGCTGCGCCACGCCGGACGCGCGGCCGCCGCCCTCGACGGCGACGTCGCGGCGGCGATCCGTCGGCTGGCCGCGGGACACATCGACCGCCTCGCGACCCGAACGACGCCGCGACGCACCTGGGACGACCTCGTCCTCCGGCAGGACCGGCTCGACCTCGTCAAGGAGGTCGGTATCCGCTACCGGCACCGGCGGACCGTCTTCCAGGAGTGGGGCTACGGGTCGCGGGCGTCCATGGGCGTGATCGCGCTGTTTGCCGGGGAGTCGGGCACCGGCAAGACGCTGTCCGCGGAGATCATCGCCGGGGACCTCGGGCAGGACCTCTACACGGTCGACCTGTCGCAGATGGTCAGCAAGTACGTCGGCGAGACCGAGAAGAACCTCTCTGCGGTCTTCGAGGCCGCCGAAGCCAGCCCGGTCGTGCTGTTCTTCGACGAGGCTGATGCACTGATCGGCAAACGGTCGTCGGTGTCGGACGCCCACGACCGCTACGCCAACATCGAGGTCGCCTACCTGCTCCAGCGGATCGAGCGGCACAACGGCGTCGTCGTCCTGGCGACCAACCTCGCCAGCAACATCGACCAGGCCTTCATCCGGCGCATCCACGTCGCGGTGGACTTCCCGATGCCGGAGGCGGCTGAGCGGCTCCGGATCTGGCAGCGCTCCCTGCCGCCGCAGGTGCCGACCGAGGGGGTCACGCTCGAGCCGTTCGCGCAGCGGTTCGAGATCGCCGGTGGCGCGATCCGCAACGCGGCGCTGACTGCCGGCTTCCTCGCCGCTGAGGACGGCGGACCGCTGCGCAACCGGCACCTCGTCGAGGCTGTCGTGCGCGAGCTGCGGAAGATGGGCCGGCGCGTCCGCGAGGAGGACCTCGCCGGGCTGTGAAGGCAGGCGGAGCCACGTCGTGTCGCCGCTCGCTACCCTCGGGCGGGTGCAGAACGGTGACCCCGCCCATCCCAGCGAGCCTCCTTTAGCCACCGGCTCCACCGCCGACACCGGCCCCACCGGCTCCACCGGCCCCACCGGCCCCACCGGCGGCAGCGTCGACGTGGCCGTGGCCGCGACCGCCAACGCGACCGTGACGATTCCGGCGCGCTTCTCCGGACCACCCGGCTCCGCCAACGGTGGCTACACCGCCGGGCTCGCCGCCGTGGCGCTCCTGGGAGACGACAGCTGCGGCGGCGGCCAGGCGGTCGAGGTCACCCTGCGCGTGCCGCCGCCGCTCGAGCAGCCCCTGGACGTCGTTCGGGAATCCGACGCCGACGGGCACCAGGCCCTGCAGTTGCGCGACGGCGACCGCGTGGTCGTCGAGGCACGGGTCGTCGACACCGACCTCGCACCCGTGGAGCCGGTGTCGGCCGAGGTCGCGCGTGCCAGCGAACCGGGCTACCGGGGGCTGGAGGGGCACCCGTTTCCGACGTGCTTCGCCTGCGGGACCGAGCGGGCCCGCCCCGACGCCCTCGCCCTGTGGCCCGGAGAGGTGGCCGGCTCCCCTGGCACGACGGCGTGCACCTGGCGACCCGACGTGTCGCTGGCCGCGGACGACGGCTGCGTGCGCCCCGAAGCGGTGTGGGCCGCCCTCGACTGCCCGAGCGGCTGGACGATCGACATCGTTGGCCGCCCCGCGGTCCTCGGGCGCATGACGGTGCAGCTGGACGCACGGCCCCCTGTGGGTGAGGAGTGCGTCGTCGTGGGCCGGCTGCTCGGGCGCGAAGGGCGCAAGGCATTCACCGCCTCGACGCTCTACGACGCCGATGGCCGCGTCCTGGCTCGAGCGACCGCCACCTGGATCGAGATCAAGCCGGCCGGGTGAGTAGCGGCTGACTGCCAGCTCGGTGGCGCCTGCTCACGGTGCCGCCCGAGGGTGGTGCCTGCCCACGGTGCCGCCCGAGGGTCGTGCCTGCTCACGGTGCCGCCCGACGGGCTTTGGGATGATCGCAAAGGGGTATCAGCGCCGCCGAACCGCCGCGTTCCCGCGGCGACTGTCCCCCGGAGGACGAGATGTCCACTGGCCAGATCGTGACGATCGTCGTGATCGTCATCATCAT
>JBQCDV010000040.1:0-2954 GCA_051960855.1 Actinomycetales bacterium | reverse complement strand
GGCGTCATGCTCGGTGCCCACCTCGGTGCGCTCTACGTCGGCACGCTGCTGCTCGGCTGTGCCCTGCTCGTCGTGATGCTGCAGCGCGCCGAGCGGGTCCTGCCGCCGGTGGCCAACGGTGTCCGGGTGCCTGCGCCGGCTGGTCCTGTGGGCAGCGCTCCTTCCGACGGCGAGGCCGGGGACGTTGCGCCCGCTGTGGCGGCGGCGTTCGGGAATGAGGAGCTCGAGCCGCACGCCGACGTCGACGCGCTCGCCGGCCGGGTCTGACCGCCGGTTGGGGATTGCCGACGGAAATGGGTCACGTTCCACACGTCTGGGCGTCGCTCCGTCGCCGAACGTGACCCATTTCGCAGCTGCCAGCGGCCAGGACTGACCCGCGCGGCTGCCTCCGGCCACGGCTGACCCGCGCGGCTGCCACCGGCCAGGTCTGGCCCGCGCGGCTGCCACCGGCCAGGTCTGGCCCGCGCGGCTGCCCCCGGCCGGGTCTGACGGCCTGGTGGGGATTGCCGACGGAAATGGGTCACGTTCCACAGGTCTCGACGTCGCTTCGGCGTCGAACGTGACCCATGTCGCGGCTGCCAGCGGCCAGGACTGACCCCGGCCGGGTCTGACCGCCGGTTGGGGATTGCCGACGGAAATGGGTCACGTTTCACAGGTCCCGACGTCGCTTCGGCGCCGAACGTGACCCATTTCGCGCCGCCCAGGACGGACGGGCGCGGCTGCCACCGGCCAGGTCTGACCCGCGCGGCTGCCCCCGGCCGGGACGGACCGGCCCCCACGCACCGAGGGTCAGGCGTGCTGCTGGGACGCCGCCTGCTGCAGGCCCAGCATTTCGACGGCCTCCTGACGCATCTGGACCTTGCGCACCTTGCCGGTCACAGTCATCGGGAAGGCGTCGACCACGTGGACGTAGCGCGGGATCTTGTAGTGCGCGAGCTTGCCGGTGGCGAACTCACGGACGGCTTCGGCAGTCAGAGCGGGGCGGCCGTCCTTCATCCGGACCCACGCCATGAGCTCCTCGCCATACCGCTCGTCCGGCACACCGACGACCTGGACGTCGGCAATGTCGGGATGCGTGTAGAGGAACTCCTCGATCTCGCGCGGGTAGATGTTCTCTCCGCCGCGGATGACCATGTCCTTGATGCGCCCGACGATGTTGACGTAGCCGTCGGATCGCATGACCGCGAGGTCCCCGGTGTGCATCCAGCGGGCGGGGTCGATGGCCTCGGCGGTCTTGTCCGGCTCCTCCCAGTAGCCGAGCATCACCGAGTAGCCGCGGGTGCACAGCTCCCCCGGCTCTCCGCGGGGCACGACGAGCCCGGTCGCAGGGTCGACGATCTTGACCTCGAGGTGCGGCATGACGCGGCCGACCGTGGCGGTGCGCCGGTCGAGGTCGTCGTCACGCCGGGTCTGCGTCGACACCGGTGAGGTCTCGGTCATGCCGTAGGAGATGGCGACCTCGGACATGTTCATCTCGTCGATGACCCGCTTCATGACCTCCACCGGGCACGGGGAGCCGGCCATGATCCCGGTGCGCAGCGAGGAGAGGTCGAAGGAGGCGAAGTCCGGCAGACCGAGCTCGGCGATGAACATCGTCGGCACTCCGTAGAGCGCGGTGCACCGCTCGGCCTGGACTGCCTCGAGCGTTGCGCGCGGCTCGAAGGTCGGCGCCGGCATCACCACACACGCGGCATGCGAGACCGCCCCGATCACCGACATCACCATGCCAAAGCAGTGGTAGAGCGGCACCGGCATGCAGATGCGGTCCTGCTCGGTGATGCCGATCAGCTCCGTGACGAAGTAGCCGTTGTTGAGGATGTTGTGGTGCGAGAGCGTCGCGCCCTTGGGGAAGCCGGTGGTGCCCGACGTGTACTGGATGTTGATCGGGTCGTCGAAGGACAGCGTCTCCGCCCGCTCGACGAGCTCGTGGTGGTCCCTCTTGGCACCGGTCGCGACGAGCTGCTGCCAGCTGTCCTCGCCGATGTAGACCACGTGCTCGAGCGCCGGGCACTCGCCCCGGACCTCCTCGACCATCCGTTGGTGCTCGCTGGTCTTGTAGGCGACCGCGGAGACGAGGACCTTCATCCCCGACTGCTGGAGGACGTAGCGCAGCTCGTGCGAGCGGTAGGCCGGGTTGACGTTGACGAGGATGGCGCCGATCTTCGCCGTGGCGTACTGGACCATCACCCACTCGGGCACGTTGGGCGCCCAGATGCCGACCCGGTCGCCCTTGGACACTCCGAGCGCGAGCAGCCCGAGTGCGACTTCGTCGACCTCGACGTCGAGCTCGCTGTAGGTCCACCGCCGGTTGGACGCGCAGTCGACGAGAGCCTCCCGGTCGCCGTGGTCGCGCACCGCCCGGTGCAGGCTCTCACCGAGCGTGAACCCCAGCAGCGGCACCTCACTGGTGCCACTCACATAGGACGGCAGGACCTGGGCCTCGGTCATCGCTACCTCCGGCAGAGGGACGTCTGTTGGAGGGCAATCTTCGTCACGACCGGCTCATCGCGCCAGAGGGACCTTCCCGAACGCCGCCCGCCGTGGCTGGCCGCCGTCGTCCGGCTATCCCTGCCGCTCCTCTGCTTCTCCCCCTGCCTCTCCCCTACCTGCCCCCTGCCCCGCGACGTCCGCAGGCCGCCCACCGAGGTCTGGGGGACATCAGCCCGCCTATAGCCGGTTCAGGTCCCCCAGTCGTCCGGTCAATGTCCCCCAGGCGTCGATGGCCCCCTGAGTGGATGCTCCCCTGACTGGATGTTCCCCCGGCTGGAGGTCGCCCCTGAGTCGATGTCCCCCCTGAAGGGCGGCGGTGTCGGGAGGCGGGGCAGGGGTGCCTCCTGCGGCCGTGTCCCCAGCGGCAGAGGCGGATGCTGGGGGCCAGACAGCGTGGGTAGCGTGGGACGGATGGCATTCCGCAGCCTGGCCGAGGACCTACGCGCCCGTGATGACGAGGCGCT
>JBQCDV010000039.1:0-2263 GCA_051960855.1 Actinomycetales bacterium | reverse complement strand
GTGCCTCCTGCGGCCGTGTCCCCAGCGGCAGAGGCGGATGCTGGGGGCCAGACAGCGTGGGTAGCGTGGGACGGATGGCATTCCGCAGCCTGGCCGAGGACCTACGCGCCCGTGATGACGAGGCGCTTCGGGCACTGCTGGCTGCCCGACCCGACCTCATCTCGCCGGTCCCACCGGACATGGGAGCGCTCGCTGCGCGGGTCATCGCCTCCCCGTCGGTCCGGCGGGCGCTCGACGGGCTGACGGCCTTCGAGCTCCAGGTGGTGGAGGTGCTCTCCGCACTGCCCGAGCCCACGACCGCCGCGGACGTCGAGCGGCTGCTGGGAGCCGACCCCACGGCTGCCCTCGAGCAGCTGCGCCGGCTGGCACTGGTGTGGGGCGATGACAACCTCCGGCTGGTCCGCACCGTGCGTCAGCTGCTGCCGACTCCCGCCGGTCTGGGTCCTTCCGCCGCCAGTGTGCTGCCCGCCTACGGGCCCCGCCGGCTGGCGACCCTGCTGGCCGACCTGGGACTGCCCGGACAGCCCGACCCGATCGCCGCCGCGGAGTCCATCGCGGGCTACCTGGCGACTGACGGCGTGGTCGAGCAGCTGCTGGAGGACGCTCCCGAGGAGTCCCGAGCGGTGCTGGGGCGGCTCACGTGGGGGCCACCGTCGGGACGCGTCGCCGATGCCCACCGCGACGTCTCGGTGGCCACCGTGACCTCGCCCGTCGACTGGCTGTTGGCCCGAGCCCTGCTGGTGGCGACCGAGGAGTCCTCCGTCGTGCTGCCCCTGGAGGTGGCAGTCTCGCTGCGAGGCGGCCGGGTGCACCGCGAGCTCGCCGCCCAGCCTCCGCAGGTCACGGCGACCCGGCACGACACGGGACTCGTGGACCGGACGGCGGCCGGAGGCGCCGACAACCTCGTCCGGCTGACCACCGAGCTGCTCGAGACCTGGTCGACCGACGGACCACCGGTGCTGCGCGCCGGCGGGCTCGGCGTCCGGGAGCTCCGGAAGGCCGCGGATGGTCTCGACACCGACGAGTCCACGGCGGCGTTCGTGATGGAGGTGGCCTTCGCGGCCGGCCTGGTGGGCAGGGACGGTGGCTTCGACGAGACGTGGCGGCCCACCGAGGACTACGACGCGTGGCTGGCGGCGCCGGTGGCCGACCGCTGGACCCGCCTGACCGAAGGGTGGCTGCGCACCACCCGGGTGCCGTCTCTCGTCGGCTCCCGCGACGAGCGCGACCGCCCCATCAACGCCCTCGGCCTCGAGACCACCCGGGCCGCTGCTCCCTCCGTGCGGTTGGCGACACTGCGGCTGCTGGCCGACCTACCGCGCGGCTCCTCCCCCACCGCCGAATCCGTGACCGAGGCCCTCGCCTGGCACGCCCCCCGTCGCGCGACCCGGCTGCGAGCCGACCTGGTCGCCTGGACCCTGCGGGAGGCCGAGCTGCTCGGCGTCACCGGGCTCGGTGCGCTCGCCTCCTACGTCCAGCCGATGCTGCAGCCGGCGACGGCGAGCCAGGGTCAGCAGCGGCGTTCGGGAGTGGAGGGGGTCGCCCAGGCGCTGGCGCCACTGCTGCCCCAGCCGGTCGACGAGGTGCTGCTGCAGGCGGACCTTACGGCGGTCGCGCCGGGGCCGCTGGTGCCGGACCTCGCCCGGGAGATCGGCCTGGTCGCCGACGTAGAGAGCACCGGCGGGGCGACGGTCTACCGGTTCAGCGAGGCCAGCGTGCGGCGGGGGCTGGATGCGGGACGCAGCGCCGATGACATCCTGGCGACCCTCGCCCAGCACAGCCGCACTCCCGTCCCGCAGCCGCTGAGCTACCTCGTCGGGGACGTAGCCCGGCGCCACGGCCGGGTCCGGGTGGGGACGGCCGGGGCCTACGTCCGCAGCGATGACGAGAGTGCCCTGGCCGAGCTGCTCGCTGACCGCCGGGCCGCGTCACTCGGTCTCCGGCGCCTGGCGCCGACCGTGCTGATCGCCACTGCTGGCCCGGAGCTCGTCCTCGAACGGCTGCGCGCGATCGGTCTCGCCCCCGCCGCCGAGTCCGCCGATGGGGCGGTCCTGGTGCGCCGACCCGACGCCGTGCGAGCCCGACCGCTGCCGATGCCGCCGCCCGTGCACGAGGAGAGTGCCCCTCCCCAGCTGGTCGAGGCGACGGTGCGCGCGATCCGGCGGGGCGACGCGGCACCGCGCGGCAGCTTCGACTCGAACGGCGAAATCCACGGGCTCACGCGGCTGCCTCCCGGCGAGCTGCTCGAGCTGCTGCGCGACAC
>JBQCDV010000038.1:0-101222 GCA_051960855.1 Actinomycetales bacterium | reverse complement strand
GTGGGGCGCATCTGCGCGGCCGCCACCCACTGCGTGCCGGTCCGATCCGGCACCCAGAGCACGAGGTCGGCGAAGGACAGGTCGGCCACCAGCTGCCAGTCGGCGGTCAGCAGGTGCAGCCACTCCGCATCCGCTCCCTCGATGCGCGTGTGCAGGCGCAGGACGTCGTCCAGACCCAGCGGACTTCCGAACGACGCAGCGGCGGGTGCCGCCTCGCTCACCGCTCTCCCGCCGTCGTTGGAGACTGCCCGGCGCTGACCAGGGTGCGGAAGGCGCGGAGCGTGACGGACAGCGCAGCGAGGTCGGCGCTCTCCGCGGCCGCGGCCTCCTCGAGCGTGCCGCGGGCCCGCTCGATGCCCCCGCGGTGCCTGTCGAGCCACCCGGCCAGCGCGGCATCGGCGGCCTCGTCGCTGGACGCCGGCTCGCCGGCCTCGGACACCACACTGGCGGTGAGGGTCGTCGTCGCCGCATAGAGGTCGTAGCGCAGCGCCGACCGGGCAAGCGACTGCCACCGGTCATCCCGGGGCAGGGCGGTGATCCGCGTCAGCAGCGTGTCCACAGAGAAGGCCTCGGACACTGCGAAGTAGACGCGAGCCACCTGCTCCGCCGGGACGCCGGTGCGCAGGGCGATCTCGACGACGTCGAGCAGCGGGAAGGCGTAGAGGAGCGTCTGCGACCGTTCGGCGAGCGCCTGCGGCGCCCCGCTGTCGACCTGGTCCCGGACCCCGGTCTCCCAGATCTCCCGCTCGTGCCCGCGCAGCAGCTGCGGGACACGCGGCATGAGGGACGCGAGCTCGGGGCCGAAGCGGTCGACCTCTGCTGTCACGTCGATGCCGGTCGGCCGTGCCTGCAGCAGCCACCGCGTGGCGCGGTCGAGCAGCCGCCGCGCCTCCAGGTAGAGGCGCGTCTGGACCGTCGTGGAGACCTGGGTGTCGAGAGCGGCCACGTCGGCCCACAGCGGCTCGAGGGCGAAGACCTCACGAGCCACGGTGTAGGCGTTCGTCACCTCCACGGCGCTGGCGCCGGCCTCCTCCTGGGCGCGGAAGACGAAGGTGATGCCGCCGCGGTTGACCATGTCGTTCACGACGCAGGTGGTGACGATCTCCCGCGACAGCGGATGCTGCGTCAGCGCATCCGGGAACCGCTCGCTCACCTCGTCCGGGAAGTAGCCGTGCAGGGCACGCTCGTACCAGGGCTGGTCGGGGAAGCCGGCCTCGAGGAGAGCCGCCTTGAGCGTGAGCTTGGCGTAGGCGACCAGGACCGAGAACTCCGGCGAGGTCAGGCCGTTGCCAGAGGCGTGACGCGCCTCGATTGCTGCGTCCGACGGCAGGAACTCCAGGGCGCGGTCGAGCTCGCCGCGCGCCTCGAGCTGACGCATGAAGCGCTGATGGACCGGCAGCATCGAGTGCGACTGGACGCGGGCGTTGCCGAGCAGGACGTTCTGCTCGTAGTTGTCCTCGAGCACCAGCGCGGCGACCTCATCGGTCATCGAGGCCAGCAGCGGATTGCGCTCCTCGGCCGGCAGCCGTCCCGACGCGACGAGGCCGTCGAGCAGGATCTTGATGTTGACCTCGTGGTCGGAGGTGTCGACACCGGCGCTGTTGTCGATCGCGTCGGTGTTGATGCGCCCGCCCTGCTGGGCGTACTCGATGCGGCCGAGCTGGGTGAAGCCGAGGTTGCCGCCCTCGCCGACAACCTTGACGCGCAGGTCGCGCCCGTTGACCCGGATGGCGTCGTTGGCCTTGTCGCCGACCTCGCCGTTGGTCTCCGTGCTCGCCTTGACGTAGGTGCCGATGCCGCCGTTCCAGAAGAGGTCGACGGGCGCGGTCAGGATGGCTCGCATCAGCTCGGCCGGAGTCAGCCGCTGCACGTCCTCCGCCAGCCCCAGAGCCGCGCGCACCTCGGCAGAGATGGGGACGGACTTCGCCGTTCGGGGATAGACACCGCCGCCGGACGAGATGAGGGAGGTGTCGTAGTCCGCCCACGATGAGCGAGGCAGGTCGAACAGGCGGCGACGCTCCGCATACGACACGGCGGCGTCGGGGTTGGGGTCGAGGAAGATGTGTCGGTGGTCGAAGGCGGCCACGAGCCGGATGTGCTCCGAGAGCAGCATCCCGTTGCCGAAGACGTCACCGGACATGTCGCCGATGCCGACGACGGTGAAGTCCTCGCTCTGGGTGTCGACACCGAGCTCACGGAAGTGCCGCTTGACCGACTCCCATGCACCGCGCGCGGTGATGCCCATGGCCTTGTGGTCGTAGCCCGCCGAGCCGCCGCTGGCGAACGCGTCACCCAGCCAGAAGCCGTAGGAGATGGCGACCTCGTTGGCGATATCGGAGAACGTCGCCGTCCCCTTGTCTGCCGCGACCACCAGGTAGCTGTCGTCACCATCGTGACGAACGACGCGGTCCGGGGTGACGACGTGCTGCCCGCTCTCCGTCGTCACGCGGTTGTCGGTGATGTCCAGCAGACCCGAGATGAAGGTGCGGTAGCAGGCCACGCCCTCGGCCAGCCAGGCGTCTCTGTCGACGGCCGGGCTCACCGGCGACTTCAGGACGAAGCCGCCCTTGGCGCCGGTCGGGACGATGACCGCGTTCTTGACCGTCTGCGCCTTGACCAGGCCGAGGATCTCGGTGCGGAAGTCCTCGCGGCGGTCGCTCCACCGCAGACCACCGCGGGCGACTGCCCCGAAGCGCAGGTGCACGCCCTCGACGCGCGGCGAGTAGACCCAGATCTCGTAGAGCGGGCGTGGCGCGGGCAGGTCGGGGACCGAACGCGGGTCGAGCTTGAACGAGAAGTACGGCTTGGGGTCGCCGCCGGCGTCCCGCTGGAAGACGTTGGTGCGCAGCGTCGCGGTGATGAGCGCGAGCAGCGAGCGCAGGATCCGGTCCTGGTCGAGACTGCTCACGGCATCAAGCGCCGCGCCGATCTCGTCAGTGCGACGAGAAGTGGCAGCCTGGCGCTCGTCCAGGCTCAGCGGCAGGTCGGGGTCGAACCGCTCGTGGAAGAGCGTGACGAGCAGGCGGACGATGTCGACGTTGTCCCGCAGGCAGGACTCCACATAGTCCTGGCTGAACGGCGTCCCTGCCTGCCGCAGGTACTTGGCGTAGGCGCGCAGCACCGCGACGTCCCGCCACGGCAGACCCCCGGCGACGACGAGGGCGTTGAACCCGTCGTCCTCGGCCAGACCCGACCAGATGGCTTCGAACGCGTCGACCAGCAGGGGCGCGACCGTGCGGTCGTCACTCGACCCGAGGTCAGGGCGTGCGGCGACCTTGAGGCCGAAGTCGTAGACGAAGGCACGGCCGTCTTCGAACTCCAACGCGTAGGGTCGCTCGTCCACCACCTCCGCCCCCATGTGCTGCAGGACGGGCAAGACGGCCGTCAGGGAGATCGGCGAGCGGCGGTAGAGCTTAAGGCGGCAGGTCGTGACGACCTCGTCATCCTCGCGCCGGTAGAGCTGCAGGTCGATCGCGTCCTCGGACGGGAGCGCCAGCACACGCCCGAGGTCGGAGACGCCGCGCTCGGGGGTGAAGTCCTCCTTGTACGCCTCGGGAAACGCCTCCGCGAGAGCCTGGCGCCGCGACAGGGGCGCGTCCTCGCCGCACACGGACCCCACGGCGTCGACGAAGTCGTCAGACCACGATCGGGTCGCGGCAGCCAGCGACGCCTCGAGCGCTGCCGGGTCGACCTCGGGCAACGGGTCTCCGGGCGCCACGCGGACCACGAAGTGCAGTCGCGCCAGCACGGACTCCGTCACGCGAGCGGTGTAGTCCACGCTCGCAGCCGCGAAGGCGACCTTGAGGATCGCCATCATCCGCTCACGGACCTCAGTGGTGTAGCGGTCGCGCGGCAGGTAGACGAGACACGACATGAAGCGGCCGTACTCGTCGCGCCGCAGGAACAGCCGCAGCTGCCGGCGCTCCTGCAGGCGCAGGACAGCGCCGCTCGTCGCCGCGAGGTCAGGCACCGAGATCTGCAGCAGCTCGTCGCGGGGGAAGGTCTCGAGCAGCTCGAGGAGATCCTTGCCGGAGTGGCTGTCGGGCGCGTAGCCGGAGACCTCGAGCACCTGCTCGACCTTCCGGCGCACGACCGGAATCCGCTGGATGCTCTCCGTGTAGACCGTCGACGTCAGCAGCCCCAGGAACCGCCGCTCCCCCACAACCTCACCATCGGCAGAGAAGAGCTTGACGCCGACGTAGTCGAGATAGGACGGCCGGTGGACCGTGGAGCGCGAGTTGGCCTTGGTGATGACCAGCACCTGCCTCTCGCGCGCCCGGGCGCGGACCGCGGGAGGCAGGCTCGCGAAGCTCCCCGACTGCTCCTGGTCGGCGCGCAGGATGCCGAGACCGGTGCCCGGCACCGTGGCCAGGCGGTCCTCGCCGTCAACGGTCTCCAGCCGATAGTCGCGGCACCCCAGGAAGGTGAAGTGGTCCGAGGCCAGCCACTCGAGCAGTGCGCGCGCCTCGGACACCTCCCCCTCCGAGATCCCGGGCGGGGGTGTGGAGGCAAGGTCAGCGGCGGTCTGGCGGGCCCGGTCGCGCATCTTCGGCCAGTCCTCGACCGCCTCGCGCACGTCCTGCAGGACGTCCTCGAGAGCCGTCTCGATCGCATGCAGCTCGTCGTCGCCGCCGACCCGGTCGACCTCGATATGCATCCAGGACTCGTGCAGCGTCTGGTGCCCTGCCGCCGTCTCCTCGGGGGAGTCGACTCCTCCGACCTGCAGCAGCTGGCCGGCGACATCGCGGCTCACCGCCAGCTGCGGGTGCACGACCAGCTGGATCGGGTGCCCGAGACGGGTGAGCTCGGCGACGGTGCTGTCGACAAGGAAGGGCATGTCGTCGGTGACGACCTCGACGACGGTGCTCGGCGAGCTCCACCCGTCGTCTTCGCCCGAAGGGTTGAGGGCCCGCACCTTGGCGGTGCCCGGCAGCCGCTGCTCGGCGAGGCGCCGGTGTGCCAGCGCCGCGCCAGCGACGTCGAGCGGCTCGCGGGCCTCCAGGTCGTCGGCCGGAACATGGCGGTAGTAGTGGTGCACGAACCCCAGCAGGTCCGGAGGGGACTCGATCCCAGCCGTCGCCGCTGCCTGACTCCCGGTGGCCTTGACCGCCTTCTGCAGCAACGCATCCAGCGCCGCGTCCGCCGTCTCCTGCGCCTTGCTCAGCATCTGCTGACACCCCTGGTTCGCTCCGGCGTCACGCCGTTGTGACGCCGTGCTCGGCACCATACCCGCCGACGTCGGTGCCGCTCAGACGGGTCTCGGGACTGCGCAGCGGGGCGCGACAGCCACCGCTCGACGGGCAACGGACGCGACCGGCAACGGCCCGACAGACAGCGGGTGCTACAGGCTGTCGAGGATGCGGCGGCGCTGCTGCTCGTACTCCTCCGGCGAGACCAGCCCGGAACGGCGTAGCTGGTCGAGTCGGCGCAGCCGCTCCTCGACCGTCCCCTCCTGGGCGTCCTGTCCCTCTCGGGAAGGCCCGACGGGCCCCAACTGTCCCCGCATGAGCGAGCGCCGCGCCTCGCCCATCAGCTGGACATCGGCCGCAAACGGGTCGAGCCCCTGCCGCTTGGCCGCCCGGTAGCGCCGCGCGCCGGCGTAGATCCCGAAGACGACCATCGCGACCATCAGCAGCGGCACGATCGTGAACACCACTGCGAAGCCCGCTGGAGGTCCGTCTAGTCCCACAGCCACCACCCCGTTCGCCGTTCGTTGATCCGCTATTGGACCGGCAGCCGTGGTCGGGCACAAGCAGGCGCGCGATGTCTCTGCGACGATCGAGCTGGTGGCCCGTCCACGTGAGGGCGTGGCAGGAGACAGGAGAGCACGTTGGCGACCAGCATCACCGAGACGATCAGCTACCCCGCGCCGCCCGCACGGGTGGCCGAGCTGCTGCGCGACCCGGAGTTTGTGCAAGCGCGCTGCGAGGCGACGGGCTCGCGCGAGTCGCAGGTGGAGGTGACCGATGCGGGGGCGGGGTCCTTCACGGTAGCGACGGTGCGCGCCTTCCCCACCGACCGCTTCCCCTCGATTGTGCGCAGCGCGGTCGGCGACCTGCTGCACGTGCGGCAGGAGGACACCTGGCACCCGCAGCCGGACGGCTCGTGGCAGGGCACGAGCGAGGTGACGACCGTCGGCGCTCCTGGCCGGCTCACCGCCGATGCGTGGCTGCTACTTGCGGGAGAGCAGACGCGTCAGGAGGTGACGGGAAGCATCAGCGCCGGGATCCCCTTTGTCGGCGGCAAGATCGAGGCTCTCATCGCCGATGCGGCACGCGAGGCGCTGCTCGTCGAGCAGCGCCTCGCGGCAGAGTGGTTGCGCCGGTAGGACGCTCAGCCCATGTAGGGGTAGCGGTAGTCGGTCGCGGGGACGAAGGTCTCCTTGATGGCGCGGGTGGACGTCCACCGCATGAGGTTCTGCGGGGCCCCGGCCTTGTCGTTGGTGCCCGAGCCGCGGGAGCCGCCGAAGGGCTGCTGACCGACGACGGCGCCGGTCGGCTTGTCGTTGATGTAGAAGTTGCCGGCGGCGAACCGCAGGTACTCCTGCGCCTCCGCGATAGCCGCACGGTCCTGAGCGATGACCGAGCCAGTCAGGCCATAGGGCGCAATCGACTCGGCATTGCGCAGCACCCCGTCCCAGTCGCCGTCGTCGTAGACGTGCACCGCGAGGATCGGCCCGAAGTACTCGGTGCTGAAGATCTCCTCCTCCGGGTCCGTGCACTCGAGCACCGTCGGGCGCACGAAGTAGCCGACGCTGTCGTCGACCTGACCGCCCGCCGCGATGCTGATGGCGTCGATCCCCTTAGCCCGCTCGATCGCAGCCTTGTGCTTGTCGAAGGCACGCTGGTCGATCACCGCGCCCATGAAGTTGGAGAAGTCGTTGACGTCGCCCATGGTCAGCGACTCGACCTCAGCGAGGAAGTCGTCGCGCATGCGTGACCACACCGAGCGCGGGACGTAGGCGCGGGAGGCAGCCGAGCACTTCTGGCCCTGGTACTCGAAGGCGCCGCGGACCAGCGCGGTGCGCAGGACGTCGACGTCGGCTGAGGGATGCGCGACCACGAAGTCTTTGCCGCCGGTCTCTCCGACGATGCGCGGGTAGGTCCGGTAGCGGTCGATGTTGCCGCCGACCTCGCGCCACAGGTGGCGGAAGGTCGCCGTCGATCCGGTGAAGTGGATGCCCGTGAGGTCCGGGTGCGAGAGCGCGACCTCGGAGACCGCGAGCCCGTCGCCGGTCAGCATGTTGATGACGCCCGGCGGCATGCCCGCCTCCTCGAGCAGCATCATCGTCAGGTGCGCGGCGGCCTGCTGCGTCGGCGACGGCTTCCAGATGACGACGTTGCCCATGAGCGCCGGCGCGGTCGGCAGGTTGCCCGCGATCGCGGTGAAGTTGAACGGCGTGATGGCGTAGACGAAGCCCTCGAGAGGCCGGTGGTCCAGCCGGTTCCAGACGCCGGGGGCGTTGGCGGCCGGCTGCTCGGCGAGGATCTGCCGGGCGAACGCGACGTTGTAGCGCCAGAAGTCGATGAGCTCGCAGGCACTGTCGATCTCGGCCTGCTGCACCGTCTTGGACTGACCGAGCATCGTGGCCGCATTGAGCGTCGAGCGCCACGGGCCACTCAGCAGGTCGGCGGCCTTGAGCAGGATGGCTGCCCGGTCGTCGAAGCTCATCGCCCGCCACGCCGGCGCCGCCGCGGCCGCTGCGTCGATCGCCGCCTGGGCGTCGCCCTGGGTGGCGTTTCGCATGGTGCCGATGACGGCGGCGTGGTTGTGCGGCTGCACGACGTCGATCGGGTCGCCACCGCCGAGGCGACGCTCGCCGCCGATCGTCATCGTCAGGTCGTAGGTCTCGCTCTGCATCCGCTTGAGCGTCGCCTCGATCTCAGCCCGCTCGGGCGTGCCCGGCGCGTAGCTCTTGACCGGCTCGTTGATGGGGGTCGGGACCGACGTGACGGCGTCCAGCGACATGTCCTCTGCACTCTCCTCCGCGGGACCGAGCAGTGCTGCGGCCCCGATTCGACGACGATGGCGAGATCCCCATCGTGGCACGAGCCACGACGAGCTGGTCTCAGAGGCCGCCGAGCTCCTGAGCGGCGAACCACTGCAGCTCATGGTCATCCAGCGCCTCGACCACCCACTGCGCGTCCTCATCGCCCGCATCGGCTGCCGGCAGCGCGGCGAGCGCAGCGCGCACGGCCTCCGCGGCGGCGGGATCGTCGACGTGCGCCGAGACCACCTGCGAGAGCGGCACAGGCACCGCGACCCGAACGCCGCTGCGAGCCGACTGCCGCTCCCCTGCCCTCGCGCCCGGCGCGCTGCCGCCGCCCAGGGTGGGCCGGACGGAGGAGTCGGCGACGTCGGCGGCCACCACCACCCGGCGTCGCTCACTGTCCTGTCCGCCGTCCACGCCCGGCAGCAGGCGCAGCGAGTCCTGCGCCGCTGCCATCGTCGCGACGTACTCGAGCTCCTCCTCGTCACCCGAGGCGTACCACTCCCGCAGCGCCGGCGTGACCGCGTGGGCTGGTAGTGGCGCCGGCCCGATCTCTCCCGCGGCCACGGCTGCCCGAAGCGCCGGCAGGGTGAGGGGGAGGTAGATCCGCATGCGGGCAGTCTCTCAGCCCGACCTCAGCTGGCCAGCCCGTGCTCGTCGAAGCCCGGTCCGTCCAGCGCCTGCCCGTCCAGCGCCTGCTCGTCCAGCCCGACCTGCTCGTCCAGCCCGACCTGCTCGTCCAGCCCGATCTGCGGGTGACGGAGCGCGAGACGGGTGGTCCGCTCGGCGGTGAGCAGGACCGCACGGCGCCGGGCCGCATCCATGACGTTGCCGCCGATCTGCTCGAGGTCCTCGGGACCAGGGCCGATGACCGTCACATCGGTGCCGGCCGCCAGCAGCTTGCGCGCCTCGTGCAGACAACGACGTGTCACGCGCCGTCGCCAACGGCGTTCGAGCCGGGTGAGCACCGCCGAGGGCGAGTCGAGAGCGAAGGAGACGGTCGGCGCGAGGATCACCACCTCGTCGAGGCCGAGACCCGCGAGCAGGTCAGCGCTGGTGGGCGAGCACGCACCCCCGTCGACGTAGGGGTGCCCGGCGATCTCGACGGGTGAGTACCAGCCGGGGATCGCACAGCTGGCGGGGACGGCGAGCGAGAGTGGCGCCTCGGGCGCTCCCTCGCGCCCGAAGACCACCCGGCGGCCGGTCACGTAGTCCATCGCCACGACCCAGCACGCCGGATGCGGGCTCCACCCGTCTTCGCCCTCCAGCGCCGCGGCGAGAGCCGATACGCGGTCCAACGACCCGCGCCCGCGGGGGAAAAAGGCCGTGAGGACCGCCGTCGGGGGCATGCGGTGCAGGCGGTGGACGTTGCGAGCGACCAGCCCGAGCGAGCCGGGGGCGGGCCGCGGCAGCGGCGGCCGGGACGCGCCGGCATCGTGGTCGTAGTCCCACGCCACCTCTGCCAGGGGGCCCGAGTCGAGGATCCCGGTCAGCTGGTGCGTGCGCAGGTCGGCCGTGGACAGTCCGGCTCCGATCAGGGCCGCCAGCACCGAGCCAGCGGACGTCCCGACGATCACGTCAGCGGCGCGCGGCTCGAAGCCCGTCTCCTCCTCGAGCGCCGACAGCGCACCACTCATCCACGCGGCGCCCAGGACACCGCCGCCGCCTAGGACGAGTCCCCGCCGCCGTTGCTGCACAACAACTGTCTACCCCCTCGGCGCACCGGATGCCCGCTCCTAGCTCGCCGACTCCACGAGAGAGTCGCAGAGCTCGACTCATCCGCGCCGCCGGCGCCCTGCCCATCAGCGCCGCCGGCGCCCTGGCCGCGCCTTCAGTGCCGCCGCACGCAGCTCCTCGGCCGCTTCGCCGAGGCAGGCCACCAGCAGCTCGAGGTCCGGCATCGCGTCTCTGTCGGCGTTGAGACCGACGAAGACCTGACCGTCATAGCTGGTCAGGCCCACCGCCAGCGCCTGACCAGTCGTCAGCGGCATGACGGGATACGAGCCGAGCAGCCGGGCGCCGTCGGCGTAGAGGGGTTGCTGGGGGCCGGGCACGTTGGTGATGACGAGGTTGAACATGCGGCGGGACAGCCCCAGCATCACCCGGGCGCCCAGGGAGTGCAGGGTGGGCGGCGCGAAGCCGGCGGTGCGTACGAGAGCCTCGGCACCGACGGCACGCCCGCTGTCGGTATGAGCGCGCATCGCGAACGCGACCCGCTCCAGCCGCACGATGGGATTGGGCTCGCCGACGGGCAGGTCGACGAGGTAGGAGGCCACCCGAGCTGCGACTCCCGAGCGCAGCGGCCGCGGCGACTGCGGATCCGCCTCCTCGGTGGCGCGCACGCTCACGGGTACCAGCGCGCGCATCGTCGTCGATGTGCTCACCGGTCGGCCCCGAGCGAGCAGCCACGAGCGCAGGGCTCCTGCGACGACCGTCAGCGCTACGTCGTTGATGCTGCCGCCCTGGGTGCTGCGAATGTCCTTGAGGACGTCGAGACCCAGCTCGGCCGTCGCGAAGCGTCGTGCCTCACCGACGGCCTCGTTCAGCGGCGACGATGGCGCGGGACTTGCTGCCGAGCGAGCCACAGCGAGCAGGCCCCCGGCGGCGGTCAGCAGCTTGCGACCCGTTTCGCGGGCGTCATCAACACTCGAGCGCACCGTGTCGAGGATGTCGGCCGGACGACGTGCTGCGTCGGTCAGCGCTCCCACGACCAACTCGACCGGAGTCGGCTCCGGCTGCGGCCGCCAGGTGTCGTGCGGGCGGACGCTGCGGTCGGGGGTGGGGTCGAGCATCACCTGGCCGAGGTCGACCGCGGCCACCCCGTCGACGAGGGCTTGGTGGGTCTTGGTCAGGATGGCGAAGCGCGACCCTGACATCCCCTCGATGAGGTAGCACTCCCACAGCGGCCGGTCGCGGTCCAAGCGCCGGCTCATGATCCGTGCGACGAGCTCGTGGAGCTGCTCGTCGCTGCCCGGCCGTGGCAGGGCCGAACGGCGCACGTGATAGCCGAGGTCGAAGTTCTCGTCGTCGACCCACACCGGGTTGGCGAGATGACCCGGCACGAACTTCACCCGCTGCCGGTACCGCGGCACGTAGGCAAGACGGTCGGCAACCAGCTCGGCGAGGCGCTCGTGGCGGCCGTCGCTCGCGCCAGAGACAGCCGACCCCTCGTCGCGACCGTCGAAGACCGACAGCGACCCGACGTGCATCGGGTTGCGCGCCCCTTCGAGGTACAGGAACGACACGTCCAGCGGACTCAGCCGATCGGCCACTGCTCCTCCTCCGTGGTCGGTCCCGCCAGAGCGTCGCCCACGCTACGCGGCACGTCCGCGCAGCGGCAGCGAGAAGATCGCCTCGAGCTCGTCGGCGGTCTCCTCGTACGAGCGGTGCACGACGCCGACCATGCCCACTGCCACGGCAGCCTGGACGTTCGGCGGGAAGTCGTCGACGAAGACGGCCTCCTCCGCCGGCAGCTCCAGCAGGTCGAGCGTGTGACGGTAGATGCGCTCCTCCGGCTTGCGCATGCCGACCTCACCGCTGATGACCACCGCGTCGAAGAGGTCCGCCCACCCCTCGCGCGGATAGTCATTGCCCCAGCTGTTGGACAGCAGCGCCGTTCGCAGTCCCGCCCGCTTCGCCCTGCCGACCAGCGCCACCATGTCGTCGGCCTGCTCGAACCCGCGGAACATCTGGTCGAGCAGCCCCTCGGCCGGCACCGCTGCGGCTCCGTCCTCGGTCAACGCCGCGGCGAGTCTGCGCTCGAAGTCAGGGACCTCGATCTCACCCCGCTCGAGCGCGTGGATCGGATTCCACAGAGCCTGCTCGCCGGCCCCAGGCCCCAGCCACCGCGCCATCAGCGCGCGCCAGCGGCTGTAGTCAATCCCGACCGACGCACACCAGGACGACATGACGTCGGGCAGGCTCGTCGTCAGCACCCCGCCCCAGTCCACGACGAGTCCTCGACACTCCTGAGCAGCGCCCACGGCACCAGGGTGTCAGACACCGCGCTCCCGCTCGATCAGCCCCCGACCAGACCTCGATCAGGCCCGATCAGGCGACCATGGGCCCGCCATCGCTACCCCGTCACACCGGGACCAGTACGCCGTCGCCCACTGCCTCGCGAGGCAGGAGCTGCTCGGCGAGCCGGCGCAGCTCCCGGCGCGCCCGCGACCGCGGGGCAGCCTCCGCGAGAGTTCGCGCGCGCAGCAACGCTGCGTCGTAGGCGTCCCTGTCGTCAGGCACGAGGACGACCTCCTCGCGGCGCACCCCGCAGTGCATCTCGAGCAGGTGCAGCACCTCCCGGCGGCTGTCCGCCCCCGCTGTCCGCGACCGGACGCCAGCGACCACGACCCGGATCGGCGCGGTCACCGCCTCCGTGAGGTGCGGCCACTCCCGCACGAAGCGCAGGACGCCCACGGGATCCGGGCGGCACACCGCGAGCACCTCGTCCGCGGCCTCCAGGGTGCCGAGGGCGGCGCCATTGCGCCGGGGCGCCTGCGTGTCGAAGGACAGCTCCTCATCCTGCTCGAGGCAGAAGCCGACGTCGACGAGGGTGAGGTCGGCGAGGGCCCGCGCGACCTCCCACACCTGCGCGAGGGCCGAGGGCCGCAGCTCAGGCCACCGCTCGGTGCGGGTGAGCCCGGTGAGGATGCGCAGACCCGGAACCACCTCGGGAGCAAGCTCGGCCAGTTGCGGCACCGTCAGCTCGTGAAGGGTCGCAGCCCGGCAGGCCGCGGCGAGTCCCGGAATCTCCTCGAGCACCCCGAGCGCGACGGCGACAGACGGGCCGTAGGTGTCAGCATCGGCCAGGAGCACCGTCGCACCGGGAGCGCCCGAGGCGACCGCCTCGCCGGCGCAGTGGACGGCCGTGCTGGTCCTGCCCGGCGAGCCCACCGGCCCCCACACGGCCACTACCCGGCCACGCGCGCCACCGCGGGACGAGGGCGCGACGTCACCGGTCGACGGGGGCAGCGTCGGGGTGGGGGGCCGGCTGGATGCCGGGACGCTGTAGCCGTGCCGGCCGACCGGGCGCGGCCGCGCAACCGCCCTGCGGCAGGCGTCCAACACCTCGGCGGGGTCGGGGCCGACCGGAAGCAGCCCCAATGCGCGCGACTGCTCGCCGCCGCCCTCTCGAGTGTCCGCGACGGCGACGACGGGGACCAGCGCCGCGAGCCGTTCGAGCAGGTCGACGGTGAGCCCGCGCGCCGAGGGCACGATCAGCGCGACGTCCGCGGCTCCGGAGCTCACAGTCGCGAGCAGGTCGCTGACGTCGAGGCAGCGTCGCGCCAGCCGGACCTCGGCATCACGTGAGAGCGCTGCGACGACGACAGCCTCGTCGCTGAGACCGCCGAGCAGCGCGGCGACGGCAACCGTCACTGCGGCTCACCGGCCAGCTCGTCAGGACGCTGGACCAGGACGACCGCGCCCGTGGCGGCAGCGTCGAGGACGGCTGTCACCGCGTCGGACGGCACGAGCACCGCGACGCCAATAGTGGAGGCGGAGTTGAACGACGACGACGCCGCCACCTCGTCGACAGTCGCATGCTCCAGAACGAGACGAGCGGAGGCCGACGGGGTATCCCCAACGGCCCCGCCCGCGTTGCTGGCGCCGGACGATCGGCTGGGGGTGACATAGATGTCGACCAGCCGGTGGGTCCGCAGGCCGACGGTGGTGGTCGCGGGCACGGCGAGAACGACGCGGCGCAGGTCAAGGTCCGCGGCCGGCACGAGCGACTCGGCCGGCAGGAGCTCGCCGGCAGCTATCCCCCGCGAGAGGCGGCGGTCGCTGGGTGGCGGGCTCTCGGCGGAGAGATAGGCCGACGCGACGCCGGGCGGAACCTGCACCGGCGAGAGCGCGTCGCTGCTCACGACGCTGCCGGCGGACAACGGCTTGGTCACCTTCCAGACAGTCGCCACCGCCTGCCGGTCGGCCAAGACGGCGTTGCCGAGAATGACGGCCACCAGGATGAGAACCACTCCGCCGACGAGCCGAACATCCAGCCAGCGGACGCCGACGAGTCGCCTCGCCTGGCGCACCGGCGCTGCCGAAGCGCCGGTCCCACGCGACCCGGCCGGCTCCGCAGCGACTTCCGGACGACCGCCGACTCGGGCACCGCGCATGGGACTCCCCCGTCCGCCTGGATCCTGAGCGGCGGCCCTCGTCCAGCGTGCCGGGAAGGCAGGGCACCCGGCGCGGTAGGCCCGGGCTGGACAAACGCCGCCGCGCGTCTGCAAGGCGTCATTTTGACTGACGAGGAGACGTCGAGGGAAGCCTGAGCCGGGCGGTCATGGCTCTTCTGTGGATTCCGAGTGTCGGTCCTCCACAGAGCGCGAGCGCCGGCCCACCGTCGGTGGTGCGTCAGGCACACTGTGGCTGTGCCGCCACGTTTCCTGCAGCTCGCCGACGTGGCCGAGGTGCTGAACATCTCGGCATCCCAGGTCTACGCCCTCGTCCGCTCGGGAGAGCTGCCCGCGATCAAGATCGGCGGCCGCGGACAGTGGCGCGTCGAGGCGAGCGAGCTCGAGGCCTACATCGCGCGGCTCTACGACGAGACGCGCACCTTCGTCGCCAGTCATCCCCTGAGCCGGGCAGAGCTGGGCGGTCTGGACGAGCGCACCGAGGGCGACCCGCCCGACCGCTGACCCGTCCCGTTCTCAGCCCAGCGGGGCGTCCATCTCGACAGCCATGAGGTGGTCGAGCGAGATTGCGACGAGGTCGCGGCCATGAGGTCGTACCTCTCCGGGTTCGACCGGCGCCAGCAGAGCGTGGTCCTCACCCACCGCCTCAAGGCGACCACGCCAGCGTGAGCCGGCGCATGACAGCGCCACGACGGCGCGGTCTCGCGTGAGTCGGGCCAGGATCCGCTGGAGTCGGAACCGCCGCCACACCTCGCCGTCACCCGGCTGACGCAGCTGACCGGCGTCCACCACGACCGCCGCGACCGCGCTGAGCGGCACCAACGTCGACCTCGGCCCACCCTCGGCGGAGGCGAGGAGCAGCCAGTCCGGCCCCACCTCGGCAACCGTCCCGAGACGTCCCGCTCCGTCCGCGGTCAGGACACGACAGCTCGCGCCGCTGGTCTGCAGGGCAGCGATCCGCTCGAGCAGGCGGGCGCGGGCGAGCGCGGTCCGGACCACGTCCGCGTGCTCGGCAGCAGCCTCAGCCGCCACCAAGGTGTCGAACTCGCTCTCCAGCTCGGCGATCAAGCTCGCCCAGCCGCTCCACGCTCCACCTCGCGCCGCGTGACGCTGCGGCTCTCCGGTCTCCACAACCCCATCCTTCCACCCCTTGACCACCGGAAGCGAGACCGATAGGAAGAGAACGCAGGCAAACGAAAGCAAACGCAAGGATCAGCGAATGAGCGCGCAGCATCGGCAGCCCCACCCACGGCTCGTTCCTGTCGTCTCGGCGGGCGCGGTGGCCGCCGCAGCAGCAGGCGCGACGCTCGCCATCGCTCGAGACCAGATGCGGGCGGCCTTTCACCTCTCGCCAGGCCTAGCCGGCGGAGTGTCCGATCTCGACGACGCGATCTCGGCGGTCGCGGTGACGCTCCTCGGTCTGTGCCTCGCATGGGCCGCTCTCGTCCTCGCACTGACGGCGTTGGGCGCGGCCCCCGGTGTCGTCGGCCTGCTGATGCGGAGAGCCGCTGCGGCCGTGACACCCCGCGCGGCACGGGCGGCGATCGCCGCCGTATGCGGCCTCGCCCCCGCCGTCGTCGCCGCCGGCTCCGCCAGCGCCAGTGCGCTCCCGACGGTCATCGCGACTGCCGCAAGCGCACCAGCGCCTGCCGCCGGCTCCGGCGAGGTACCACCGTCAGCAGGCACGTCGCTGCCGACTCTCGATCGCCCCGGCGAGCCAGCCCCTGGGGCCAGCGGCGCCGGGGCGGGTCGCGACGACGCCCACGTCGTGCAAGCCGGCGACACGCTGTGGGGACTGGCGCGGGCCTGGTTGGCCTCCCAGTTGCCCTCCGAGCAGTCCTCGGAGCAGCACCCGGTATCCGACGCGGAGATCGCGGAGCAGTGGCCGCGCTGGTACCAGGCGAACCGCAACGTCATCGGCGACAACCCGAACGTCCTCGTTCCGGGAGAGACGCTGCGGCCGCCGTCCTGACGGGACTGAGCGCCACGCCGCCAGCCGGCATCGGCCGTCCCCACTACCGAACTCCGTCGCGGCCCAGGTGGGCCGATCCGCAGACCCCTTGCCTCCTCTTGCCTCCTCTTGCCTCCTCACGCCCGCCCGATCGGAGACCCTCATGTCCCTGCTGCCATCCCCGCCGCCCGTCCCTCCCCTGCCGCTGGCAGCGAGCGGCGCTCGCCTGCGGCTCGAGCCGGTGCCTGACTCCGCACCTCGCGCAGCGGAAGGCGCCGACCGTGTCGAGGGCGATTCCGACGTGCGCCGGCCACAGCGCACCGGCGCGTCGGGACACCCGCGGGGTCACGACTCGTCCTATGCCAGCCAGCGCTGCCGCGACAGCGAGAGCGCGTGGAGCCCGCGCGCGGTGCAAGGCGCACTCGCGCTGAGCTTCCCCCTCCCGTCGGGGGCACCCGAGACCCCGGAACCGCCGCCTGGCTTGCGTGTCGTCTCGCGCACGGCAGGCCGTCCCGCCCGGACACCGGCAGACACCCCGAAACCATCGACAGGACCATCGACAGGACCATCGACAGGGCCATCGACGGGGCCATATGCGAGACCGCGCCTTCGCCTCGTCTCGCAGGCCTCCCTCGACGACGAGTACGTGCCTACCGGCAGCGCGCAGCTGCCGGACCCGCGGGAGTGGTCAGGCAAGCTGGTGCAGGGCCTGCTCGAGGTTCTCGGCGGCGACCGCCCGGTCGCACAGCTGAGCCGCTGGCTCGGTCACGAGGTGTATGTCGAGCTGCAGCGCCGGGTGCGCGCCTCGGCACGCTCGTGCCCTCCGCACCTGCGGCGGGCACGACGCGGCGCCGTTCGCTCCCTGCATCTCTGCCACCCCGCCGACGGTGTCGTGGAGGTCGCCGCGATGGTCGCGGGGGCGGGGCGGGCGGCGGCGGTGGCGATGCGGCTCGAGGGCCGCGACGGCCGTTGGCTGTGCACGGCTCTCGAGCTCGGATGACTGAGCAGGAAACTCCCGGTCGGCCGACTCGAGCGCGAGCCGGCCGACCGAACTCCAGCGGTCAGGCGCGGTTGCGCGGGTCTCCGTGGCAGCGCTTGTACTTCTTGCCCGACCCGCACGGGCAGAGCTCGTTGCGACTGGTCCCGGCAAACTCGCCGTCCGCACTCTCCGTCGTGGTGACGACCTCGGAGTCACCATCGACTGTCGGGGCCGAGTACTGCAGCTGCGCGGGCCGGCGCGGAGCGTCCAGACCCTTCGCACGGATCTGCGGTCCGTCGCCCCCGGACTCCTCGCTGGCCTCGGGGACCGCCTCAGCGGAGTCACCAGACACATTCACCGGCACCGTGACGCCGACCTGACCCGGCGTGAGGGTCGGCGCGGGCGGAGCCACCTCGACCTCGATGTTGAACAGGTAGCCGACCGACTCCTCCTTGATGGCGTCCATCATCGCCTGGAAGAGTTGGAAGCCCTCGCGCTGGTACTCCACGAGCGGGTCGCGCTGCGCCATCGCACGCAGGCCGATGCCCTCCTGGAGGTAGTCCATCTCGTAGAGGTGCTCACGCCACTTCCGGTCGAGCACCGACAGGACGACTCGCCGCTCGAGCTCACGCATCACCTCGGGGCCCAGTGCCGCCTCACGGTTGTCGTAGGCGTGCTGGGCGTCGGCCCGCAGCTCGTGGACGAGGAAGTCGGTCGTGAGACCGGACTTCTCACCGCCGGCCGCCCCGATGACCTCGTCGACCGTGAGCGAGACCGGGAAGAGCGTGCGCAGCGCCGTCCAGAGCTGGTCGAGGTCCCACTCCTCGGCGTAGCCCTCGGAGGTCGCCGCGGTCACGTACCCCTCGACGACGTCGTCGATCATGTGACGGATCTGCTCGTGGAGATCCTCGCCCTCGAGGACGCGACGTCGCTCGTCGTAGATGACGGTCCGCTGCCGGTTGAGGACCTCGTCGTACTTGAGGACGTTCTTGCGGATCTCGAAGTTCTGGGCCTCCACCTGCGTCTGGGCCGAGCGGATGGCGTTGCTGACCATCTTGGACTCGATCGGCACGTCCGGGGGCACGTTGAGGCGGGACATCACGGTCTCGACCATGCCTGCGTTGAACAGGCGCATGAGGTCGTCACCCAGCGAGAGGTAGAAGCGTGACTCCCCCGGGTCGCCCTGCCGCCCGGAGCGGCCGCGCAGCTGGTTGTCGATGCGCCGGGACTCGTGGCGCTCGGTGCCCAGCACATACAGCCCGCCGAGCTCGACGACCTCGTCGTGCTCAGCGGCCACGCGCTGGCGCATCTCGTCGAGCACCTTCGGCCACTCGGCCTCGTAGGTCTCCGGGTCCTCCTCCGGGTCGAAGCCGCGCTCACGCATCGCGGCGACGGCCATGAACTCGGCGTTGCCACCGAGCATGATGTCGGTGCCACGGCCGGCCATGTTCGTGGCGACCGTGACGGCGTCCTTGCGGCCCGCCTGGGCGACGATGGAGGCCTCGCGCTCGTGGTGCTTCGCGTTGAGCACCTCATGGCGCACACCGCGCTGACGCAGCAGGTGTGAGAGGTACTCGGACTTCTCGACGCTGGTCGTGCCGACGAGGACGGGCTGGCCGTGCTCGTGCCGCTCGGCGATGTCGTCGACGACGGCCGCGAACTTCGCCTCTTCGGTCTGGTAGACGAGGTCGGACTGGTCAACGCGCTGCATCGGCCGGTTGGTCGGAATCGGCACCACGCCGAGCTTGTAGATCTGGCTGAACTCGGCAGCCTCGGTCATCGCCGTGCCGGTCATGCCCGAAAGCTTGGAGTAGAGGCGGAAGAAGTTCTGCAGGGTGATGGTGGCCAGCGTCTGGTTCTCCTGCTTGATCTCCACCCCCTCCTTGGCCTCGATGGCCTGGTGCATGCCCTCGTTGTAGCGACGGCCGGCGAGGATGCGCCCGGTGTGCTCGTCGACGATGAGCACCTCGCCGTTCATGACGACGTAGTCCTTGTCGCGCTTGAACAGCTCCTTGGCCTTGAGCGCGTTGTTCAGGTAGCCGACGAGGTGCGTGTTGACCGACTCGTAGAGGTTGCTGATGCCGAGGTAGTCCTCGACCTTCTCCACGCCAGACTCGAGGATGCCGACGGTGCGCTTCTTCTCGTCGACCTCGTAGTCGACTTCGCGCTCGAGCCGCGGCACGAGCTGGGCGAAGGTTGAGTACCACTGCGTCGCCTGGTCGGCAGGACCAGAGATGATCAGCGGCGTCCGGGCCTCGTCGATGAGGATGGAGTCGACCTCGTCGACGACGGCGAAGTTGTGGCCCCGCTGCACGAGCTCATCGCGCGACCAGGCCATGTTGTCGCGCAGGTAGTCGAAGCCGAACTCGTTGTTGGTCCCGTAGGTGATGTCGGCGGCGTATGCCTCGCGGCGCTGCTCGGGCGTCATCGAGGCGAGGATGCAGCCGACGCTGAGGCCCAGGAAGCGGTAGACGCGGCCCATCAGCTCCGCCTGGTAGGAGGCGAGGTAGTCGTTGACCGTGATGACGTGGACGCCCTTGCCCGACAGGGCGTTGAGGTAGGCCGGCAGCGTCGCGACGAGAGTCTTGCCCTCGCCGGTCTTCATCTCGGCGATGTTGCCCAGGTGCAGGGCGGCCCCGCCCATGATCTGGACGTCGAAGTGCCGCTGGCCCAGAGTTCGCTTCGCGGCCTCCCGGACCGCGGCGAACGCCTCCGGCAGGATGTCGTCAAGGGTCTCCCCCTCGGCCAGCCGCGTCTTGAACTCCTCGGTCAGGCCCCGCAGCTCGGCGTCGGTGAGGGTGACGAAGTGGTCCTCCAGGCCGTTGACCTGCGCGGCAATCCGCTCGAGCTTGCGCAGGGTCTTGCCTTCGCCGGCACGCAGGAGGCGGTCAATCAGAGCTGGCACGCGAAGGAACTCCTCGTCGGGGCAGAGCGCGTCGCGGTGACGCGCTCAGTCGGCGCTCAACAGGGCAGAGCAGGACGCCCCGCCCGAACCATCGTAGGCGCTCCGCACAACGCGCCGGCGGGATCAGAGGTGCCGCCCTGGGCGCCCGAGGACCTCTCGCTGCCGGCCGCGGCCGCCGGTGTCCGGCTCCACCGACACCGCGACGAGGACGCGGCGGTCGTCTGGGAGATGTGCCAGGACCCGGAGATGCGGCGCGGGACGACCTCGTGCGCTACGAGCTGCTAGGTGACGAGCTGCTGCGCGACGAGCGCGTCGTCGCCTGACCACTGGCGGAGCTTCCGGCGGTGTCGCGCAGGTCGGTGACCGAAGTCGGGTGAGGGTCCTCGGCCGAACGCAAGGGGGGCGCAACGTCGACGGGGCCCGGCACCTCCTGGTTGCCCCGTGCCGCGCGGCGTGTGAGAGCGGTGAGCTGTCGGAAGAGACCCGACCTGTTGGTGTCCAGGTGCGCCCCCCGGGACGTGCCGGACGGCTGCCCCTGCGGCAGCAGCTCGTCAACGAGTCCGAGGATCTTCGTCGTGGTGGCCGGCATCAGGCCGTGCACCCGCATGGCGACCTTGGCCAGCAGGCTGATCGCGACCTCGGAGCGGCCGTTCTCGATGGCGGAGACGACCTGCCGCGCCGCCCGGTCGGCGTCGATCGACAGGCCGGGGATCGAGTCGGCGAGGGTGAACCAGGCGTACTCCGCACGCTGGTTGCCACCGAAGAACGCGTTGATCGGCGACCCGGTGCGCATGAGACCGGGCACGACCGTGGTCACTCCGATGCCGAGCCTTCGCGCCTCGGCGCTGAGCCCTTCAGAGAAGCCGACGGCAGCGAACTTCCCACACGCGTAGGGCACCAGATGCGGCGGGGCGACCTTGCCCCCGATCGAGGTGATCGTGACGACCCGCCCGTGGGAGGCCTGCAGGTGCGGGAGCGCGTAGAGCGTCGGGTAGGCGACGCCCCAGAAGAGCACGTTGACGCTGTCCTCGAAGTCCGAGACCTGCAGGGACTCCACCGGCGCGGCGCTGATCGTGCCGGCGTTGGTGACAAGGACGTCCAGCCCACCGTGGTCGGCGACGACCGTGTCGATGAGGCGCTGCACCTGCTCCTTGTCGCTGACGTCGCAGGGCACCGCGGAGACCCGAGGGAGACGGGACTTCTCGGCGTCCCGCGGACGCAGCTCACCCTGCAGTGCCTCCCGCGCGCGCTCCAGCTCACTCTCGTCCCGCGCGCAGATCGCGACCGACGTGCCCCGGTGCAGCAGCTCGCGCGCGATGAGGAACCCGAGTCCTCGTGACCCTCCGGTCACCAACGCCACCTTGCCTGCCAGCTGCATCGCGTGCCCCACTCGTGTCGCCGGTCAACCCGTCGGGAGTGCGCTACCCGAGCCTTCGTCGGCGACACCCGCCCGGCTGCCGCTAGAGCAGGCTCGCCAGGGAAGCCACGAGGTCTCCGCGCGGCGCCTCGCCCCAGGCGACGTCGTTCAGGCCGAGCCAGCCGGCGAGCAGCTGCAGCTCCGAGGCCAGCTCCGCCGCGGTCTCGGGTGGGGCACCGGCCTCGGCGAACGCGGACTGGACGAGCAGCCGACCGGCCGCGCGGTCGGACTTGAGGTCGACCCGGGCGACGAGCCGGTCCCCGAGCAGGAACGGCAGCACGTAGTAGCCATGCACGCGCTGGGGCGCGGGGACGTAGATCTCGATGCGGTACCGCATCCCGAAGAGCGCCTCCGTCCGGGCCCGCTCGAAGACCAACGGGTCGAACGGCGCCAGGAGTGCGCGCGCCGAGACCCGGCGCGGCAGCCGGGCGTCGCGGTGGAGGTAGGCCTGCCGCGACCAGCCCTCGACGCGGACCGGCAGCAGCTCGCCGTCCTCGACGAGCTCCTGCACCGCCTGCCGCGTCTCGACGACCCCGGTCCGGAAGTAGTCGCGCAGGCACTGCTCGCTGGCCACCCCGTGGGCGCGTGCCGCGATCGAGACCAGGCCGCGATGCGCCTCCGCCACGCTCGGGGTCGGAGCGTCGAGGACCGACGCGGGCAGCACTCGCTCCGGGACGTCGTACCACCGGGTGAAGCCCACCCGGTGCGAGGCGGTGACGTCACCGCACCAGAAGGCGTACTCCAGCGCCTGCTTCGTCTCCGACCAGTTCCAGCCCCAGTGCCCCTTCGGCCGCTCGGCCTCGAGGTCCGCCTCCAGCGCCGCGGCGGGCATCGGCCCGCATTCCCGCACTTCGTCGATCACCCACCGGACCAGGTCGGGACGCTCGTGGGCGATCCGTCGCATGCTCCCCCACGCGTCGTCGCGCGCCCGCGCCATCCGCCACCGCAGCAGCGGCTGCGTCTCCACTGGCAGCAGCGAGGCCTCGTGCCCCCAGTACTCGAACAGCCGCCGCTGCCGCTTCGGCCCCCACGACAGCCGGTCCAGCGCCTCCCGGTCGTAGGCCCCGAGCCGCGAGTAGAGGGGCAGGTAGTGGGCGCGGGTGAGCACGTTGACGCTGTCGATCTGCAGCAGCCCGATCGCCCGAACGGCGTCCGCGAGCCGGCGCGCCGTGGGCGACGGTGCGGCTGTCTGGCCCGAGCGGGGACGGCCGAATCCCTGCGCGGCCAGAGCCACCCGGCGGGCCTGGGCCTGCGAGAGCACGGCGGTGGGGGACGGCGGCACGCGCACCAGGGTGGCAGGCCACCAAGACAACAGCGTGGCAGGCCACCGAGACAGCAGGGTGGCAGGCCACCAAGACAACAGGGTGGCAGGCCGCTGCTGCGGGGGCAGGATGCCACCGTGGCGGAGCACGGCGAACTCGACACCTACCGCAGCAAGCGGGACCGCGGCCGCACCCCGGAGCCAGTGCCCGAGGAGGGCCCGCTGCCGACCGGCGGCGACGACACCTTCGTCATCCAGGAGCACCACGCGCGCCGCCTGCACTGGGACTTCCGGCTCGAGCGCGGCGGTGTGCTCGTGTCGTGGGCGCTGCCCAAGGGCCTTCCGGACGACCCGAAAGTCAACCACCTGGCGGTGCACACCGAGGACCATCCGCTCGAGTACGCGGCGTTCGCCGGGTCGATTCCGGCCGGCGAGTACGGCGGTGGCAGCGTGACGATCTGGGACCGCGGCACCTACGAGTGCGAGAAGTGGACCGACGACGAGGTCAAGGTCGTCCTGCACGGCACGCGGGCGGACGGGCGCTACGTGCTCTTCCGGACCGGCCGCGGCAGTGGTGGGAGCGATTCTCGGGCGCCATCACGTCGTGACGACGAGAAGTCGTGGATGATCCATCGCATGGACGCGCCGACCGACCCGACAGCGGAGCCGCTGCCGGAGCTGGTGCCGCCGATGCTCGCCACCGCCGGCGACCTGCCCGTCGGGGAGCAGTGGTCGTTCGAGATGAAGTGGGATGGCGTGCGGGCAGTCGCCTACCTCGACCGCGGCTCCCTCCGGTTGATGACCCGCAACGACCGCGAGGTCTCGACGTCCTATCCCGAGCTGCGGCGCCTAGGGGAGGCACTCGGGGAGCACCGCGCCGTGCTGGACGGTGAGATCGTGGCGTTGGTCGACGGCCGCCCGTCCTTCTCGGCCTTACAGCAGCGGATGCACGTGCAACGGCCGACCTCGGCTCTGCAGGCCACAGTCCCCGTCACGTATCTCGCCTTCGACCTGCTGTGGCTCGACGGGCACTCGACGACGGGCGCCAGCTACGACGAGCGCCGTTCGGTCCTCGAGTCGCTCGGCCTCGCGGGCGAGCACTGGGCGGTTCCCCCGGCCTTCCCCGGCGACGGAGTCACGGCGCTCACCGTCAGCAAGGAGCAGGGCCTGGAAGGTGTCGTGGCCAAGCGCCGTGCCGCGCCCTACGAGCCGGGACGACGATCGCGCGCGTGGGTCAAGGTCAAGCACGAGCGCATGCAGGAGGTCATCGTCGGCGGCTGGAAGCCCGGCGCCGGCCGGCGGGCCGGGACGATCGGCTCGCTGCTGCTCGGGGTCCCGGCTGACCCCACCACCCCGAACGGCGCAGCGGGTGGGCTCGCCTACGTCGGCCATGTCGGCACCGGCTTCAGCGACCGGGTGCTCGACGACCTGCGAGCGCGCCTCGCCGAGCTGCAGACGCAGACGTCGCCGTTCGGGGGGGAGTCGCCGGTGCCGCGCGAGCACGCGCGTGACGCGGTGTGGGTGCGCCCGGAGCTCGTGGGCGAGGTCGTCTTCACGGAGTGGACCCCCGATGGCCGGCTGCGCCATCCCTCGTGGCGCGGACTGCGCCCGGACAAGTCCCCCGCGGAGGTGCACCGTGAGTCATGAGGACCGAGACGCGGCGGCTGTCGCCGAGGTGCAGCGCTGGGAGACCAGCGGCGGCCACTGGCGCGTCGTGCGTCAGGTCGGGCAGGACCTGGTGGTCGAGCTGCTCACTTGCGACGCTCGGGAGCGGATGGGCGAGGTGCGCGGGGGTGCGGGTCTGGCGTCCTATCTGGACGGCCGCGACAGCGACGAGGACTGAGGCGAGAGCGCCTCAGGTGATCTCCAGCAGCTTCTCGCGCACCGCGTAAACGACGGCCTCCATCCGCGAGTGCAGCTGGAGCTTCTCAAGGATGTTGCGGACGTGGTTCTTGACAGTGTTCTCCGAGATGAACAGCTCCCTGGCGATGTCGCGGTTGTTCAGGCCGCGCGCCACCAGCTTGAGCACCTCCAGCTCGCGGTCGGTCAGTCGCGGCGCCGGCACCTGCTGGCGCTCGTCGCTCCGCTTGATCATCGTCGCGAACTCCGTCAACAGCTTCGAGGCCATCGACGGACTGATGAGGCTCTGACCACCGTGCACGGCGCGGATCGCCTCGGAGACCTCGTCGATCGAGATCTCCTTGAGCAGGTATCCGCTCGCGCCCGCCTTGATGGCCTCGTAGAGGTCAGCCTCCTCGTCGCTGATCGTCAGCATGACGATCTTGGTGCTCGGCACGCTGGCCTTGATCGCCATGCAGGCGTCGATACCGCTGCCCCGCGGCATGCGCACGTCCATCAGGACGACGTCGGGAGTGAGCTCCTGGGCGAGGGCGACACCCGAGCCGCCGTCGCTGGCCTCGCCGACGATGTCGATGTCGGGCTCCTGGGCGAGCACCATCTCCAGCCCGCGCCGCCAGAGGGCGTGGTCGTCGACGACGATGACCCGGATCGGGTCGGCGGCCGGCGCGCTCCCGCCGCTCTCTTCGCTCACTCGCGGAAGGTTACCGAGAGTGGGCCTCGAGCGGCGGGAGCGGAGGGCTCAGCCGACGAGTTCGTCGAGTCGGGCACCAGACGTCGGAGCCTGCGTCTCCGCTGCTCCGGGCTGACCCTCGTCCGCCGTCCCCGGCTGCAGCCGGATCACGCCGTAGTCGTAGCCACGGCGCCGGTACACGACGCTCGGGCGCTCATCCCGACTGTCGATGAACAGGAAGAAGTCATGCCCGACGAGCTCCATCTCGTAGAGGGCCTGGTCCAGCGACATCGGCACCGCGTCGTGGACCTTCTCGCGGATGACGAGGGGGCCGTCGCCGTCGACGTCGATGAGCCCCTGCTGGAACTGGTCATCGTCACCCTGCCCTGCGAGCGAGGCGTCCGCGCCCAGAGTGTCGTCGCCGGCAGCGCCGGCCCCGGCGGTGGCAATCGGAAGGGCCGTGGCCGCCGCGAGCGAGACCGGGGTGCGGTTGCCGTGGTGGACGCGACGGCGGTCAGCGGCCTTGCGCAGCCGGGCTTCCAGCTTGCCGATCGCGAGATCGAGCGCGGCGTGCACGTCGGCCGCACACGCCTCCGCGCGCACGACCGGCCCCTTGCTGCGGCAGGTCAACTCGACCCTCTCGCATTTCTCGGACTGCCGCGGATTGCGCTCATGGGAGAGCTCGACGTCGATGCGCATGACCTTCGTGTCGAACCGCTCGACCTTGCTCAGTTTCTCGGTGACGTAACGACGAAGGCGATCGGAGACTTCGGTGTGCCTACCCTTGACGACGATCTCCACGGAGCGTCCTCTCTGCTGAGTGCTGCGACCGTTTCGAGACACCCACCCGGCCGACCTGGTCTTCGACCCCACATCCGCCTGCTGAGGGGCTCGCAGCCCTGATGGCCACTACTGCCCTTCTCCCGTGATCGACAGTCATCTGGACTGTCGGCGAGGCAGGACTTACCTCTAAGCCGCACCGTGATCGGTCGACGAGAAGTCGCCTTACGTGGACCGCTTTGCCTGCGGCTGGCTTCGGCTAGCCACCGCCGCGTGGCGGTGGCGCAACCACGGACCCGGGTGGGTGCCATGACCAGACGCTAGCCGGTATCGAGGGGGGCTGGGCAACCTCTGCGACGAACGTTCCTGCACGGTCACGACCGGCACGGTCACGACCGGCACGGTCACGACCGGCGCGGTCACGACCTGCGCGGCGTCGCCGCGAGGACGGCGGCGGCGACGTGGCGAGCGCCGTAGGCACGGACGGCGCGTGCGGCGTCCGCGAGGGTGGCGCCGCTGGTCAGCACGTCGTCGACGAGGACGACGTCGGATCCCCGCAGGAGCGCAGGGCGCGTCGCGGCGAAGACGCCACGCAGGTTGCGCTCACGCTCGCGCTGACCGAGCCCGGCCTGGTCCCGGACCCGCCGGGTCGCGGCGAGTGCCGGTGCGAGCAGCAGCGGCCGGTGGCGGAGCGCCGGCGGCAATTCGGCGCTGCCGTAGGCAGCCACCAGCGAGACGGCGTCAGCCAGCAGCTCGGTCAGTGGCTCCTCCCCACGACGGCGACGCGCCTTCGCCGAGGACGGAACGGGCACCACGACGACCGGCCCTGCTCCTTGCCGGGCCGGCTCAGCAACGGCAGCGCCGGCAGCCGCGAGCAGCGGTGCCGTCAGTCCCCAGGCGAGCAGTGGCCGCAGCTCTCGGCGGCCCTCGTCCTTGTGCGCGATGATGGCGGCGCGGACAGCGCCGACGTACCCGCATCGCGCCCACACCTGCGGCAGCTCGGGCGGCACCGGCCGCGGCTGGACGGTCCGGGGTGGCTGGCCGAGCGGCCGGAGACACCCCTGGCACCAGGCGACGCCGGGGAGGGCGCAGCCCACGCAACGGCGGGGCAGCAGCAGGTCCATCGCGGCCATCGCAGCGTCGGCAAGCATGCCGCCGCTCGCACCGGCGCCATCAGCACGAGGCCGAGCACGAGGACGGGCACGAGGACGCGGAAGCGGAAGCGGACGAGACACGGCTCCACCCTTGCGGTCGAGGGCGGCCTCTGGAGCGACAGGACCAGCGGCTGTGGATGATCGACGCGCGGCGGCGATGCGGTGGCCGCAGCTACCCCGGGTAGACAGGCCAGCTGCCGGCGCCGTCGTCGAGCCAGCGCCGGCCGGCGAGGCGGTAGAGGTGCCCGTCGCCGGTGGCGGCCAGGATGCCGGCGGGTGAGGGGGCGGAGGCGATGGCGGCGATGCCGGGCAGGCGCGGCAGCGGCGCTTCGGCCTGGCCGTCCAGCCCGACGATGATGCCCTCGACCCCGTCGTTGCCCTGCTGGCCGAGGACCACCAGCGTCGAGGCGTCGACCCAATGCACTGCAGAGAGGTCGCGCAGGTCGGGGGCCAGGCGACGCAGCCCGTCCACGCGCGGCTGCCGCGTGGTGTCGCCGGTCGAGATCGAGCCGACGACCAGCGAGGTCGTCGTGCCCTGCGTGACGACGAGCGCCACCCGGGACCCGTCACGCGAGACCGCGACCGCACGGATGGCGGCGGAGGGGTCGAGGTCGGAGACGAGCACCCGTTGCGGATCCTGGCCCTCCCGCAGCACCCACAGGGTGTCGGGCCGGGTGCGATCGGCGACCCAGACGCGCCCGGAGGGGTCCCAGGAGCCTTGGCTCAGCGCCCCGCCGGTCAAGCGCTTCTCCGGGACGGCGGCGGAGGACCCGACCAGCAGTGTGCGGTGGTCGGGTGTGAGGACCGCGAGCCGGTCCTCACGCTGGGAGATGGCCGGGTCGACGAAGCCCAGGCGACGCTGGCCCAGGGGCCCGGGGACGGGTGTGAACGCCTCGCCGTTCAGGGTCCCGAGCAGCCCGTCGCGGATGACGTAGGGCGGAACGGCGCGGGGAAGGACGTTGGGGTCGTAGGCCGACCAGTCGTCAGGCTGCTGCGGACCCGAGACGTAGGGCACCGTGAATGGCGCACCGTTGGCGGTGATCGCGACGGCGTTGACGTTGTCGACCTGGGCGAGGGTGAACACGATCTGCGCCGACATCGCGGCCCGCTCCTCGGGGGTCGCACGCAGAGCCGCGGCCGTGAGGTCCACCTGGGCGACGCCGCCGTCGGTCAGCACCGCGCCGGCCAACAGCGTCCCCTCCGGGACGGCCGTGCTGACTCCGGAGCGCAGCCAGGCCGACGGGCCGCGCAGCAACCGCTTGACCAAGGTCGTCGCGAGCCCAGGACCGGCCGGCAGGAAGACCGGGTCGGGGACGAGCTGGTTGCCGGCCGGGTCGAGGTAGTAGATCTCCAGGGAGCGCAGCGACCGGCTCACGTCGTAGTCGGTCATGAGCAGCCCGTCGGGCAGCGCGGCGATCCGCCACTCGCGGTCCTGCCGCACGACCTTGAACTTCGCCTCGACTCGGCGGGACGCGGGGCGGGGCGTGTAGACGCCGTCGGGGTCGACAGTCGCGACCTCCACCGCGGAGAGGGTGACCTGGCCCGACGCCGTCTGCGTCAGTGAGGTCTGCTCGCCGCTGGTGTAGATCGTGATGCCGGTGCTGGCGTCCCAGCTCCGTCGCGCCTCGGGCGTGAGGTACTCGTTGGCCACCGACAGGCCGCCGTCGATGCTTGCCGAGGCCTGCAGGAAGCCGCGGACGACCTCGACGGGGTTGGCGCCGGCGCGCGGTCCCGCCGGCAGAGCGCGCACGAAGCCCGGCCGGCGGTCGAAGCCCAGCTGCTCCCCCGACCGGACCGGGCCGCTCGTGGGGATGGTGGCACATCCGGCCACACCGGTCACGACAACGAGCGCGGCCAGGACCCGGAGCAAACGGCGGCTGCGGCGCTGGGCGGAGCCGCTGGCGGGCGAGCTTCCCGAACGGCGCTGTCGCCGGGACAGGGCCGTTCGAACGCGAGGGTGCGCCTGAGGGGCCATCAGTGCTCCCGACCGGTGCGCAGGTAGGGGGAGCCGGCGGCGACGGGGAGGGCGGAGATGTCGGCGGGGACCAGCGGCAGCGGGAACTCCACGAGGTCGGACCCGACCTCGCGCGGCAGGGTCAGGACGAAGTGAGATCCCTGGCCGGGCAGGCCCCACGCCTGCAGGGAGCCGCCATGGAGGTGGGCGTCCTCCAAGGAGATGGACAGGCCGAGTCCGGTCCCGCCGGTGCGGCGGGCACGCGCCGGGTCCGCGCGCCAGAACCGGTCGAAGACCCGGGACGCCTCCCCTGCCCGCAGCCCGACGCCGTGGTCCCGCACGCCCACGGCCACCGCGGTCGAGCCGGACGCGACCGTGACGGTGACGGGACGTCCCTCACCGTGCTCCAAGGCGTTGACGACCAGGTTGCGCAGGATCCGCTCGATGCGGCGCGGGTCGACGTCGGCCTCGCAGGGCACGTCCGGCTCGTCGAGCACCAGCACCGAACCGGCGCTGTCCGCAAGCGGCTCCGCGGCATCCAGCACGCGGCGGGCGACCAGCCGCAGGTCGGCCCGCTCGGTCTCCAGCACGGCCGCCCCCGCGTCGAACCGGCTGATCTCGAGCAGCTCGGCGAGCAGCGCCTCGAAGCGATCGAGCTGCGCCTGCAGGAGCTCGGCACTGCGCCGCACGACCGGGTCGAAGTCGTGGCGGGCCTCGTGGATGACGTCGGCGGCCATGCGCACCGTCGTCAGCGGCGTCCGCAGCTCGTGGGAGACGTCGGAGACGAAGCGGCGCTGCACCCGGGACAGGTCCTCGAGCTGCCGGATCTGGCGCTGCAGGCTGGCGGCCATCGCGTTGAAGGTCGCGGCCAGCAGGGCGAGGTCGTCCTCACCTCGCACCCGCATCCGCTCCTCGAGCCGCCCGGCCGCGAGCCGCTCAGCGACCCGGGCCGCACTGCGGACCGGCCGCACCACCTGCCGGGTCACGATCCAGGCGATCGCGCCGACGAGCAGCAGCAGCGCGATCGCAGCGAAGGTGAGCGTGCGACGCACCAGGTTGAGGATCTGCTGCTCCTGCGTCAGCGGGAACAGGTAGTACAGCTCGTAGGGGCCGGCGGTCTGGATCGTCACCTTGGAACCGACGGCAAGGCCCGGGACGTGTGAGCCATTGCGGTAGCGCATGGTGACGTAGCGCCACTGCTGGCTCTGCTCCTGACGCACCTTCAGGCGCAGGTCGCCGGGGATGCTGCTCTCGTCGACGTCGTTGCTGGCCACGTCGAGGTTGAACGTCGCCACGTCGCTGCCCGAGGTGGGCACGTGCAGCAGCACGATCTCGGTGCCCGCCGAGGTCCCCTCCCCTCTGGCGAGCTTGCTGACGAGGTCGTCGACGAGCTGGGTGAGTGTCGCCGCGTCGTCCCGGTCGGCGGCGTCGAAGCTGCGCTGCGCCTCGACGGTGCCGGCGCCCGCCTGCGCCAGAGCTGCCTCGGTACGGCTCGAGAGCAGGCCCTGGGCGATGGCATCGAGCAGGGCGTTGCCGAGCAGGGCGACCACGACCAGCGACAGCGTGACGGTCGTGGTGACGACCCGCAGCGCCAGCGAGTGCCGCCACCACCGCAGCGGCCGCAGCACGGACACAAGCGACATCGGCTACGCCGGCCCCGCCTTGTAGCCGACGCCGCGGACGGTGAGGACGATCTCGGGCCGCTCCGGGTCCTTCTCGATCTTCGATCGCAGGCGCTGCACGTGGACATTGACGAGCCGGGTGTCCGCCGCGTGCCGATAGCCCCAGACCTGCTCGAGCAGGATCTCGCGCGTGAACACCTGCCACGGCTTGCGGGCCAGTGCGACCAGCAGGTCGAACTCCAGCGGGGTCAGCGCGATGAGCTCGTCACCGCGGCGCACGGCGTGGCCCATCACGTCGATGGTCAGGTCGCCGATGTGCAGGGTCTCGGGCGCCGGCTCCTCCACCCGGCGCAGCCGGGCCCGCAGCCGCGCGACGAGCTCCTTGGGCTTGAACGGCTTCACGACGTAGTCGTCGGCGCCTGACTCGAGACCTACGACGACATCGACGGTGTCGGTGCGCGCGGTGAGCATGACGATCGGCACGCCGCTCTCGGCGCGGATCTGCCGGCACACCTCGATGCCGTCCTTGCCAGGAAGCATCACGTCGAGCAGCACCAGGTCGGGGCGCACCTCGCGGAACGCCGCGAGCGCGGCGTCGCCGTCGGCGACGAGGGAGGGCTCGAGACCCTCCCCCTTCAGCACGATGCCGAGCATCTCGGCCAGTGCCGTGTCGTCGTCCACAATGAGGACGCGTCCCTTCATGGCTCCATCGTGACATCACGCTGAACTTTGCGAGGTCTCCCCGCCGATGCCGTCGTCTCCGCCCCCGCCTCCCCCGCCCCCTCCGTCGCCGATGTCCCCCCAGGAGCCCGGCGGCGGTCCGGCGGCCGGGGGCATCGTTCCGCTGCGTCCGCTGACGCTGGGTGAGCAGCTGTCGGGAGCGGTGCGGGCGATCCGCTTCAACCCCGGCGCCACACTGCTGCCGGCGTTCCTCGTCGGGGTCCTGGCCGCGGTCATCAACCTGCTGGTGGGCGTCGCGCTGGGACCCACGGACCTCACGCTGGGCTCCAACCCCACCGACGAGCAGCTGCGCGAGGCGGTCGGTCGTGCGGGGCTGTCGATCCTCGTGACCTCGCTGCTCACGACGCTGGCGGCGGTGCTGCTGGCCGGACTCGTCACGGTCGCGGTGAGCCGTGCCGTGCTCGGCACCCGCGTGTCGCTCTCGCAGAGTTGGGAGGCCCTGCGCCCGGCGCTCGGACGCCTGCTGCTGTCCGCCCTGCTCGTGGCGCTGATCGCAGCGGCAGCGCTGGTCGCGGCCGGCGTCATCCTGCTGAGCGCACCGCCCTCGGCTGCGGTGCTCTTCCTCGTGCTGCTGCCGGCGCTGATGTGGTTCTCCGTGGCTGCCGTCTTCACCTCGGTGGTGGCGGTGTTGGAGGGATTCGGGCCGGTGGCCTCGCTGCGCCGCTCGGTGCGGCTGGTCCGGGGGGCCTGGTGGCGCACCTTCGGCGCCGTCCTGCTGGCCGCCTTCCTCGCCGGGCTGGTCGCGAGCCTTGTCGCGGCGCCGTTCGGGACGGTCGCGGCGGCGCGCGAGGCGGGCCGGTCGCTGTTCGCCCCTGCGCTCGGGCAGGTCCTCGCCGACACTGTCACGGGCCCGTTCGTCGCGGCGTTCGTCGTGCTGCTCTACCTGGACCGTCGCATGCGACGCGAGGGACTCGCCACCCAGCTCCAGCAGGCGCTGCGCGAGCCACCAGCGGCAGGTGCCGACGCGCCACCAGCCGACCCCCGATAGCCGAACGGCGCCCGCCGTGGCGGACGCCGTTCGGAAATGCTCCCCGACGAGGGCGGCAGCGGGGGGTGCCCCGCCCGCCGTCAGTAGCGGTAGTGGTCGGGCTTGTAGGGGCCCGCGACGTCGACGCCGATGTACTCCGCCTGCGCCTTGGTCAGCTCGGTGAGCTTGACACCGAGAGCAGCCAGGTGGAGCCGGGCGACCTTCTCGTCGAGGTGCTTGGGCAGCACGTAGACCTGGCGCTCGTAGTCACCGTTCTTGGTGAACAGCTCGATCTGGGCGATCGTCTGGTTCGCGAACGAGTTCGACATGACGAACGACGGGTGGCCCGTGGCGTTGCCGAGGTTGAGCAGCCGGCCCTCGGACAGCACGATGACAGAGTGGCCGTCGGGGAAGACCCACTCGTCGACCTGCGGCTTGATCCGGTTGCGCGTGATGCCGGGAGTCCGGGCGAGGCCGGCCATGTCGATCTCGTTGTCGAAGTGGCCGATGTTGCCCACGATCGCCTGGTGCTTCATCCGCGCCATGTCGGCGGCGGTGATGATGTCCTTGTTGCCGGTCGCGGTGATGAAGATGTCAGCGGTCTCGACGACGTCCTCGAGCGTGGCGACCTGGTAGCCGTCCATCGCCGCCTGCAGCGCGCAGATCGGGTCGACCTCGGTGACGATCACGCGGGCGCCCTGGCCGCGCAGCGACTCCGCACAGCCCTTGCCGACGTCGCCGTAGCCGAAGACCACCGCCACCTTGCCGCCGATGAGGACGTCGGTGGCCCGGTTGATGCCGTCGATCAGGGAGTGGCGCGTGCCGTACTTGTTGTCGAACTTGCTCTTCGTGACCGAGTCGTTGACGTTGATCGCCGGGAACAGCAGCTCGCCGGTCTTGGCGAACTCGTAGAGCCGGTGGACGCCGGTCGTGGTCTCCTCGGTGACGCCCTTGATGCCGGCGGCGGTGCGGGTCCAGCGCTGCGGGTCGGCGGCCAGGGAGCGGCGCAGGGTCTCGAGGATGACCTGGTACTCCTCCGGGTCGTCCTCGGTCGCCTGGGGCACGGCGCCGGCCTTCTCGAACTCCACGCCCTTGTGCACCAGCAGCGTGGCGTCGCCGCCGTCGTCCAGGATCATGTTCGGGCCCTCGCCGCCGGGCCAGTTGAGAATCGCCTCGGTGCACTCCCAGTACTCCGGCAGCGTCTCGCCCTTCCAGGCGTAGACGGGCACGCCGGCGGGCTGCTCTGGCGTCCCCGTGGGGCCGACCACGACCGCGGCCGCGGCCTCGTCCTGCGTGGAGAAGATGTTGCAGCTGGCCCAGCGCACCTGGGCTCCGAGCGCCACGAGGGTCTCGATCAGCACTGCGGTCTGCACCGTCATGTGCAGCGAGCCGGAGATGCGGGCACCGCGCAGGGGCTGGGCCTCGGCGTACTCCTTGCGCAGCGCCATGAGGCCGGGCATCTCGTGCTCGGCGAGCCGGATCTGGTGGCGGCCGGACTCGGCGAGGCCGAGGTCGCGGACGCGGTAGTCGAAGGTGCGGCCGTCGGCGCTGGTGGCCGTGGCAGCCGCGGGGGCGGTCTGAGTGGTCATGCGTCTCCTCGAGGGGGCTGGCGGATGGGTGCGCGAGCAGCACGAGCGGCGGGCAGCATCGTCTGCTCCCGCGCCCATCTGCTCCCGGCGTGGCCCCTCATGGCCCGTCTCGTCCAGGGCCCCGGAGAACTCGGAGAGCTCGGCGAGCTGGCTCGTGGGGTCCCAGACGGCGTGCGCTTCGCGCCGCCGGCGTCCTCCAGGGTAGCGATCTGCCGCCCCGAATTCTTCCCCCGCTCCGGGGTGCATCCGGCGGGTCAGCCGCGGTCGATGTCCGGCTCGAGGTAGATCACGCGAGCGATGGGCTCGACCTCTCGCACCCGCCGTTCGGCGGCGTCGATCGTGGCGGCGACGGCCGCGGCCGTCTCGTCGTGGCCCACCGCGATCTTCGCGGCCACCAGCAGCTCCTCCGGCCCGAGGTGCAGCGTGCGCATGTGGATGACCCGGCCGACCGTAGGGTCGGCGAGCAGCGCCGCCTCGATACGGGCGACCGCTGCCGGTGACGCCCCCTCGCCGACCAGGAGGCTCTTCATCTCGATGGCGAGGACCAGCGCGATGGCCAGCAGGAGCAGACCGATCGCGAGGGTCCCGGCACCATCCCAGACCGCGTTGCCCGTCACGACGGCGAGGGTGACACCCACCAGTGCCAGCACCAGGCCGATGAGGGCGCCCGTGTCCTCGAGCAGGACCACGGGCAGCTCCGGCGCCTTCGCACGCCGGATGTAGTCCACCCAGGAGACCGTGCCCCGGGTGACGTTGGCCTCGCGCATCGCCGTGCGGAAGGAGAAGCCCTCCAGACCGATCGAGATGATCAGCACGGCGAAGGCCCAGACCGGTGACTCCACCTCGCCGTGCCCGGCCAGCGCCTCCGAGATCTTGTGCCAGCCCTCGTAGATAGCGAAGACACCGCCGAGCAGAAACAGGACCAGGGCTACGAGGAAGGCGTAGACGTAGCGCTCCCGGCCGTAGCCAAAGGGGTGCGCCGCAGTGGCCGCCCGGCGCGCCCGCCGGCTGCCGACGAGCAGCAGCACCTGGTTGCCGGAGTCGGCGACCGAGTGGATGGACTCCGCCAGCATCGACGACGAGCGAGTGAACAGGAACGCCACGAACTTCGCGACCGCGATGCCGAGGTTCGCACTGAGCGCCGCGACGATCGCGCGGGTGCCGCCCTCCGCGCTCACGCGCCGTCTCCCCTGCCGGCCCCGTCGACGGCTGGGCTCGCTGCTGGGTCCGCTGCTGGGTCCGCTGCTTGCCCGGTCGGCGCGGTGGTGATGACGCGCAGCAGCGAGCCGCCGCCCCGGACCGTCACCGGTCCGACGGCGTGGGGCACGAGGACGGCCTGGCCGCGGCGGAGCGTGTGGCGCTCACCGTCCCCGTGGTCGCCGCTCTCGCCGGTTCCGGGACTCGAGACGTTCCCCGTCTCGACTGTGAGCTCCCCGTCGAGCACGAGCAGCAGCGAAGCCCCCACGGCGGCGGGCAGGACCGCGTCGGGATGGAGGTCGGCATCCAGCTCCAGCAGGCTGGGCGCAAAACCGACTGCCGCGGGCACGGCGAAGCCGGCCGTCGGCACCACAGTCGCGCGGCCGTCGAGCGTGCGCACCAGCTCGGGCACGTCCACGTGCTTGGGTGTGAGTCCGCCGCGCAGGACGTTGTCCGAGCTCGTCATCACCTCGGCGGCCACACCCGAGACGTAGCTGTGAGGGCAGCCCGGCGGCACGAAGAGGCTCTGCAGCGGCTGCAGCCGGTGCGGCGCGAGCAGCTGGGCGACGAGCACGCCCGCGTCCCCGGGGTAGCGCGCGACGATGGCGCCAAGGACCTCGACGTCGAGAGCCCGACGCGGGTCCTGGACGGTGGGCAGTGCCTCGGCGACGGCCGCCGTGAGCCGCTCCCGCTGCTCAGCTGGAAGCGAGAGCAGCTCCCGAACGGCGTCGCAACGGCGCTCGCCGTCGTCGTCGGCGGTCAGCAGCGGCCGGAGCAGGTCCTGCAGCTCGGCCACTCCGAGGCAGCCCAGCCAGTCAGCGAGGTCGGTGACCTCGCGCCACCCGCAGAGGGCGAGGAACTCGGTGAGTGCCAGGACAGCTTCGGGCTTGGGATGCGGGTCGCGGTAGCTGCGGTGAGGGGCATCGAGGGCCACGCCCGCGGCCTCCTCGCGCTGCCAGCCCAGCCGTGCCTGCTCCTCGCTGGGATGCGACTGCAACGACAGCGGCTCCGCGGCAGCGAGCAGCTTGACGAGGAAGGGCAGATGGGTGTGCTGACCCTCCGGCCCGAGGAGCGAGGGCTCGCGCTCGAGCACGGCGTCGAGCGGCGTCCCGTCGGACAGCGTGGAGGGGGCAGCCGGATGCGCCCCGAACCACGCCTCTGCCCAGGGCCGCCCGTCCGGCGGCTCCCCCAGCAACTCGGGGAGAGCCTCGCGTGACCCCCACGCGTAGTGCTGCACCGCTGGACGCAGCGGCAGCAGACGAGCTCGGGCTTCGGTCGGAAGGCGACTGGCGAGGGAGCTCATGCCACGACCGCGACGAGGTCCCGGCCGGGACGCCCCAGCCCGAGCCCGAGGTAGGACGCCGCCCAGAGCCCCTCGGCGAGCAGCGCGGCGTACCGGGCCACCGGGGCGGTGTCGTGCCGGCTCAGCGTCTGGGACCGCACGTCGTTTGCCTCCGCCGCAGCCAGCAGCCGGCTGCGCTGCACGCGCACCACCGCCTCGTCGCTGCCGTCATCCAGCACGACGAGGGCGGGCCGGGCCGCGGGGTCACCGTCGGCGAACGGGTCCGCGAACGGGTCTCGCGGCGGCGCCCCCTCCAGCACGGGCAGCAGATGCCGGGCGTCCGCCGCTAGAGCCGCCCGTCCGCTGGCGCGGCGCACGGCCTCGACGACGCGTCGGCCCGCCCTCGCCGCGAGGACCGTGCCGCCCCAGACCAGCGGCACGCTGTCGGCGAGCACGACAGCGAGGTCCTTGGCCGGGTTGTCCCCGAGCGGGCGCTGGGGAGCGCAGGCGATCGCGACCTCGTCGAGGGCAGCCGCGACGTCCTCGGCGGCTACGTCGGGGCCGAGGCCGAGCCGGTGCAGCGTCCGCAGGGCGACGACCGCTGCGGCGAGGGCGTCACCAGTCGCCGACGGCAGCAGCACGTGGTGGCGGCCGCCGGCAAGGTCGGCCAGCGGGGAGGCCTCCGGCACGGAGAGGACCAGACGGCAGCCGCGACGGGCGGCTTCCCCCGCCGTGGCCGTCGCGACCTCGTCCTCGCCCTGCGGTGCCAGGACCACGACGAGGTCGAGCGGGCCGGCCCAGCCGGGCAGGCCCGGGGCCGGCCACGCCACGAACGGGACCGGGCACCACGGCTCCAGCACCGCGCGCAGCAGACGGGCGTCGCTGCCGGCCACGACGACGGCGCGGGGACGGTCGTCGCCGTCGTGCTGCGGGACCGCCTCCTCGGCTTGGACCAGCTCGCGCCGCACCCGGGCGCCAGCTTCCGCGAGATGCCGCAGCGCCTCGTCGGCCTCGGCGAGGGCGTCGGCGTCGTCGAGTCGGGAGTCGTCGAAGAAGTCGGTCACGCCTCCCGCTCCTGTCCCGCTGGCGGGAGTGCCTCGTCGACCAGCAGCACCGGGATGCCGTCACGCACGGGGTAGCGGCGGCCGCACGAGCGGCACGTCAGGACGGTGTCGCTGACGTCGAGCTCGCCGGTGTCGGCCGGGCAACGGACGACCTCGAGCACCCAAGCTGGTAGGCCGGCGGAGTGCTCGGGGTTGCCTTCCGTGGATGGGGACGACTCCGGAGTGCGGATCCGGGCGAGGACCTCGTCGCGGACCCGCACCATCGTCGCCTCGTCGTCGCCCTCGACGTTCAGGCGCAGCAGCGGCTCGGTGTTGGACGGTCGCAGGTTGAACCACCAGCCCTCACCGCTGACCGTCAGCCCGTCGAGCTCGTCGAGCTGCAGCCCGGGCTGGGCCGCGTAGTGCTCCCGGACCGCCGCGATGCTGGCCTGCGCATCCGCGACCTCGCTGTTGATCTCACCGCTCTGGCTGTAGCGGGCGAACTCCGCGACCAGTTCGGACAACGGCTTGTCTGTCGAGCCCAGCGCGGCGATGACGTGCAGCGCCGCGAGCATCCCGGAGTCGGCGCGCCAGAAGTCCCGGAAGTAGAAGTGACCGGAGTGTTCGCCACCGAAGACAGCCCCCGTCTCAGCCATCGTCGCCTTGATGAAGCTGTGTCCCACGCGGGTGCGCACGGCCCGGCCCCCGGCAGCCTCCACGATCTCCGGGACCGCGCGCGAGGTGATGAGGTTGTGGATCACGGCCACGCCCTCACGGCCCTCGGCCCGCTCCTTGGCCAGCTCCCGCGTGGCGATGAGCGCGGTCAGCGCAGACGGGGAGACCACCGCGCCGTGCTCGTCCACCACGAAGCACCTGTCGGCGTCCCCGTCGAAAGCGAGGCCGAGGTCAGCGCCGACCTCGCGGACCTTGGCCTGCAGGTCGACAAGGTTGGCCGGGTCGATCGGGTTGGCCTCGTGGTGCGGGAAGGTGCCGTCGAGCTCGAAGTACAGCGGCACCACCGTGAGCGGAAGCGGGTCGAGGACGGCGGGGACGGTGTGACCGGCCATCCCGTTGCCAGCGTCGACCACCACGGTCAGCGGCCGAAGGCCCTCGAGGCCGACGAGGCTGCGCAAGTGCTCGGCGTAGGCGGGCAGGAGGTCCTGCGAGGACACGGTCCCGGCCGGCTTGTCGCTGGCAGGGACGCCCTGCTCGATCATCCGGCGCACATCGGCGAGGCCGGTCTCGGCACCGACCGGGCGAGCGCCGGCACGGCACATCTTGATGCCGTTGTACTTGGCGGGGTTGTGGCTGGCGGTGAACATCGCGCCGGGCACATCGAGGGAGCCGGAGGCGAAGTAGAGCTCGTCGGTGGAGGCCAGGCCGATCTCGGTCACGTCTGCACCCTGCGAGGTCGCCCCCCGTGCGAAGGCGGCCGCGAGGCCTGGCGACGACGGGCGCATGTCGTAGCCGGTCACGATGTGGGTGGCGTCGGTGAGCCGCACGAAGGCCGCTCCCGCGCGCTCGGCGATCTCCTCGTCGAGCTGATCGGGGACCACGCCCCGGATGTCGTAGGCCTTAGCGATCTCGGACAGGTCGAAAGAGCGGCTCGGCACGGCCGCGAGCCTACCGGCGAGATCTAGGAGACGTCCGGGTCGCGCAGGACCCGGAGGTGACCCCGGCGCCCGACCTCCACCGCACGGGCCGGCTCGGGGGCGCTCGGCCTGGCCGCCTCGCGCACGGCATCGGCCAGGGCCTCGAGGTCGTCCGAGGACGGCGCCAGCGCGTTGGGATCGGCCGCGAGGCGCATGACCTCCCACCCGCGAGGCACGGTCAGCCGAGCCGAGTGGACCGCGCACAGGTCGTAGCAGTGGGGCTCCGCGTAGGTCGCGAGCGGCCCGAGGACAGCGGTCGAGTCGGCGTAGACATAGGTCAGCGTCGCGACGGCCGGCCGCCCGCAGGCGGTCCGGGAGCAGCGTCGCAGGGGGCTCACGAGGTGACCGTACCTGGCGGAGATAGCCAAGCCGTGGATTGGCGCGATGACGTCGGCTCCACACCCCTGGCGAGTCGCGCAGTCACGATCGCCCTCGGCCGCCCTCGGCCGCCCTCGGCCGCCCTCGCTCGCCGTCGGGCGCCGTCCCCTAGCGTGAAGCCGTGACGGACTCCGCCGGCTCCGACGACACCAGCGCGCTCCCGCGCCACGACAACAGCGCGCTCCCGCGGCAGGACCGCCGGGCCTCCTCCCGCCGCCGCGACCGACATGGCCGAGGCCTGCGCGGCCCCCTGGCTCCCCCCGCCGTGCCGCTGTCCCACTCGCCGTCGGAGCGCTTCGACGACCTCGTCCTCGACGTCCTCGAGGAGCTCGAACGACGCTGGAGCGAGCAACTGTCCGGCGTCGACGTGGCCGTCGAGGACGTCCCCGACCCCGACGGAGAGCTGCTGCGGGCCGCGGGGCGGGCACCCGGCTCCGACGAGCCCGTCCCCTGGGCGATCACGCTGCCCGCTTCGCCGGCTCACCCTGCCCGCATCGTGGTCTTCCGCCGACCGCTCGAGTCGCGCGCCCGCGACCGCGAGGATCTGGCCGACCTCGTCCGCCTCGTCGTCGTCGACCAGGTGGCCGACCTGCTCGGACTTCCTCCTGACGAAGTCGACCCCGACTACCCCGGCGACGACTGAGCCTGTCAGCGAGCGACGACTGAGCCTGTCAGCGAGAACGGCCGGCGGCCGCGCCGACCTCCTGGCCCGTCCGCACGTCGGCTGTCACCACGGGCACGGGAATCGCCGGCACCACAGCTCGCAGCGGCACCGCGCGCAGCACGCCGTCCGTGAGCAGCGCTGCCGACGCAGCGACGGGAGCACCGTCCAGCGAGGTCAGGATCACGCCCGCGGCGTCGGTCCCCTCCGGCAGCTGCAGTCCCACCTCCTCGGTCGCCCCGGCCGCCAGCTGCAGTGTCTGCTGGGAGGCGACGCCGTCGCGGGTGACGAGGCCGACACGGACTCGGGCAGCCCCCGTGTCAGCAGAGACGACCAGCCGGCAGGTCTGCCCGCGCAGACAACCGGCCGCACCCACGAGGGCGGCGCGCGAGGTCGCCGCGGGAGCGAGGACAGCGACGTTCGAGCCCTCGCCTGGTGCCGGTGACGTGACGCGGACCGCAGCCACGAGCGGCACGTCCGCGCGCACGCGCAGCACCGCGGGGCCCGATGGCGCCGACAGGCGCACGTCGTGTGTGGTGCCGGCGGCGACCGTCACCGGCGGCAAGGCTGTCGTGGTGCCGTCGGCGGCGGTGACCGACAGGGCCGCGACCGCATCGGTCGTCCCGGGCGCGAGCAGGGTGACGACGGCGTTCGCCTCTGAGGGCAGGGTCGGCAGCTGGACGAGGTGGGTCCGGCTCACCGGCGCACCGGACAGCCAGACCGGCGGCAGGTCGGTCAGGCCAGAGCTACGGGTGACCCGCAGTGCGGCCGCAACCCGTCCCTGCCGTGCGACCACCCGGACCCCGAGGTCGGTCACGTCGGCAGCGGCGGCGTCGAGCGCGAGCTGCTTGGTGGCCCCGGGCGCGACGGCGACAACGCCTCCGCCGGCCATCGCCACGGGCCCTGTCGGCGAGAACAGCTGCACCTGGGCGACGGCGGCGCCGTCGCTGGGGTTGGTGAGCAGCAGGACGGGGCGTTCGCCGACCGTCGTGGCGACACCGACGAACGCCGCCTCCGCGGTGGCCGGCTGGCACGCCAGCACGTCACGTGAGCTGCCACTGCCCGTCACCACCGACGCGGCCGCCCCCGCGGCGAGCTCGTCTCGGGCATCGGTGAGGACGACGGCGTCGGGCAGCTGAGCGGCGGTCAGCCGGGCGGGCGCCCGCACGCTCGCGAACGTCCTCACCCCGCCGTCCCCCGCGGCCTGCAGCTCGAGCACTCCGAGGTCCGGCGTCACGTCCGTGCCGGCAGCCGGGGAGTGCACCGGCGCTGCCAGGGCCAGCACCTCCGCGGGGACGGGCGAACCGCCGCTCCTCGACTCCCGCGCTGACGACTCCGGCACCGCCGCCACCGGCGCTGGCACCTGGGGACAGGCCAGGACGTTCCGAACAACGGGGCGGACGGCTGGGGCGGCAGTCGGCGCGGCCGCGGCGGGGCGCGTGGCCTGGCCCGCTTGCACCGTGGGAAGTCCCACGAGGGCGGCGACGACGACCGCCGCGGCCACGAGCGCGACCAGCAGCGCGGCCGCGAGGCTGCGACGAGCGTCGGCCCGGCTCATCGCCGGAGCTCCGGCTCTTCCCGCGCGGCCCGCTGCCCGGGCGCAGGCACAGCGGCGACGGAGCTGGGGACAGGGACCTGCGTCGGCACCGGCTCGTTCTCGCCGGCCCGCTCGCCGTCGGGGGCGGGCTCGAGATCCCGCTGCTCGCGCCGCATCCCGGGAAGGGCCAGGACCACGGTCAGCGCGAACGCGGCGAGCGCCGCCACGAGCAGCCCGAAGGCGTCGTCGTCGTGCCACACCCTTAACCGGCCACCGGCGCCTGCGGGCAGCTTGAAGACGAGCGCGTCGGCCGCGTCGACACGGGTGAGGGGACGGCCGTCGAGGGTCGCCTGCCACCCCTCGTCCGGCGCCTCCGACAGACGCAGCAGACGGGGCGACCCAGCCGCCGCGACCTGACGGTCGAGTGGCTGTCCTGGGACCGCGGCGACCGGAAGGACCTGAGTCGCCACGTCCCCCTCCCCAACGACACCGACGGGCTGCGTGCCAGGAGCGCCGTTCGCCACGTTGCCCGCTAGGAGCACAGCGCGCGGGGTAGGGCCGTCGACCTCCCACACCTGGGTCCCGTGCTGCCCTCCAACGCGGGCGAGGCCAGGGGTGGTGTCGAGCGCGGCGGCCAGCCGCGCGGACACCGGCGGCGTCGCCACGACGAACCGGATCGCCCACGGCGCGAGTGCCGTTCCCGCGTCCGGGACTCGCCCCGCAGCGAGGTCTCCCACCAGCGAGACGAGGGCGGTCGGGGCGGCGGGGAAGCGCTCATCGCCGAGCCGAGGCGGCGTGCGCCCGACGAGAGCCGTGTGAACGACGCCGGAGCCACTCCGGGCGTCGTCGGCGAGCAGCAGGCTGCGGGGCGCCTCACCCGTCTGGGCTGCTGCGGCGACGTACGCCGGCAGGGCGAGCGGTGTGCGCCGCTGCAGGTCGCCGGCGTGGCCAGCACCGAGAAACGCGACCGCGCCCAGCGCCACGGCCGGCACGGCCACCGCCGCGGTCGCGACCACCGCCACGACCGGCTGCCGCCAGCCGAAGCGATGCCTCGCCAGCACCTCCCCGAGCCCGGTAGCGGCCGACAGGACCGCGACGATGAGGGCGGCGACCACGCAGAGCCCGAGGACACCGACGAGGCCACGGCCCGGCCCCGCCGTTCCGCCCCAGAGGTCGGTCCGCGCCTCGCGGATGAACGCGAGAGCGACCACGGCTGCCAGGGCGACCAGGCTGGCGAGCCACGCGCGGGCCGCCGCGCCGCGACGGTCGCGGCGCAGCAGGGCGAGCACTGCGAGGAGGGCGAGGGCAGCGGTGGCAGCACCGGCGAGGTCGCCCAGCACCGGGGCAGCCTCCGGCACTCCGAGCAGCACGTGCCACGGGGTGGGGGTGCCCGGCCAGGCGGCGACAGGGGTCCCGGCCTCGCCCAGCAGCCAGTGGGCGACGCCGGAGGAGTCCAGCCAGGACGTGGCGCCCTTCGAGCTGCGGCCGCTCACGCGGGCGACGTCGGGCAGCAGCATCACGGGCGGCAGCAGCGCCAGGACGAGTAGTCCTCCGACGCTCACCCGCCTCGCTTGAGCGCCCCGTCGGCTCCCTGCCCTCGTCAAACGTCGGAGGCCGCGCACGGCCAGCACGCCCAGTGCTGCGAGCAGCGCCACCGAGCACACGAGGGCGGCGACCGCAGGCACGAACGCGCCGAGCACCGCGACGGCCAGGGCTCCCGCCGCTCCGGCTCGCGCCGTCCCGACGCGGTCGCGGCTGCCGAGAACCCGCACCAACGCGGCAGCGGCGGGCGGCAGGACGACAGCGGCCACAAGGACCGGCAGCGTGCCGCGCGCGACCGCGACGAGGACGAGCGGCTGGGCAGCCCAGACGAGGGCGGCGGCCACCCGTAGTGGCGTCGTCCGGACCAGCCCTCGCAGGGACAGCGCCGCGGACAGCGCCGCGAGCGGCACCGCGCCGAGTACGAGCAGGTCGACCGCGAGCGGGGCAGAGCCGAGGGTGAGGACCGACAGCGCGGCCAGCACGAGCGCCCACAGCGGCCCGGGCTCGGCGCTCCCGCCTCCACTGTCGTGCCAGGGCCACCGCACGAGGTGCCACCAGTCCGCGGCGCCGTTCGGGGCGGGCAGCATGCCGGAGGCGACGAGCCGCCCGCTGCCGTAGAGCCCGCGGTCGGCGACGAGGACCGTCACGAGGAGCCCGAGCAGGAGCAGGACCACCGGGCGGCGCAGCAGCCCGAGGACGGTGCTCGAGGCTGCCGCGAGGTCCTGTGCGTCCTCCGCGACGGGCCCGGTCTCCACAGCGCCGGTCTCGTCGGCGCCTGTTCCATAGCGAGCGGTGCGACGGGCGCGAGTGCCGACCGCGAGCGCGGAGGCGGCGCCGCTACCGATCGCGAGCAGCGACTCCCAGGCGTGCCGGGCGGCCACCCGCGGGGGTGTCAGCGGCGGCGTCGGGCGGGCCGTCACCGCTGAGCGCGAACGTCGCAGCGCCGCCACCCGCCGTCGCCGGCGCCACCGGCCGACCAGCAGCTGGTCGGGGCGCAGCACCAGAGCCACCAGCGCACGCGCCTCGTCGATGGCGAAGCCGGGCGCCTTCCCGAGGAGGAAGCCACCGGTGCGCACGAGCCCACCGAGGACCACGCGCAGCATCAGCAGTGGCAGCAGAGCCAGGGAGCGGTGCCGCAGCAGGGTGAGCGCGGCGTGCCGCCGGTCCAGGTAGTGCGGGCGTCGGCCGCGGACCGACACCACCCGCCGACCGAGGGTGGCGGCCTCGGCGTGGGCGACCACGGCGCCGGTGACGACGTGCACCTCGCCTCCGGATCGCCACACCTGCCAGCAGAGGTCGAGGTCGTCGCGGTACAGGGGCATCCGCGGGTCGAGCCCGCCGAGGGCGCGCCAGACCGGCAGCCGCACCAGCATTCCGGCCGTGCCGACCGCCAGGACCTCGCGCGCTGCGTCGTGTTGGCCCTGGTCCTGCTCGAGCGGTTCGAGCCCCGTGTCACGTCGCCCGGAGCGCGAGGTGGTGAAGCCGACCTCCAGCAACGCGCGCCGGTCGTGCCATCCGCGGACCTTGCAGCCCAGAACATCGGCGAGCGGGTGGTCCTCGGCGTGCGCGAGCAGCGCGGCCAGTGCGTCGGAGGCAGGCGCGCTGTCGTCGTGCAGGATCCACAGCCACGCGTCGGTCGCGCCAGCGGAGGGGGTGGGGCCGTCGGCGACGGCGGACTCGCCGAGGGTGGCGACCGCGGCCGCAACGGCGCTCCCGAACGACGTCCGCCGTGGCCGCTGCAGAAGCCTGGCCCCCGGCGGCAGGCTCGCAGCGAGCAGCTCGGAGGTGCCATCGCGGCTGCCGGTGTCGACCACCACGAGCTCGTCGACGGGGCGGGTCTGGACCGCCAGCGCGGCGAGGACTCTCGGAAGCCACCGGGCGCCGTCGTGACAGACGAGCACTGCGGTCACGTGCGGGACGTTCAGCGGGGGGGCGCCGGCGGCCGCCGTGTCGTCCACAGCCCGTGCCGCCCCTCGTCTCGTCCGATCCCCACCGCATCCGTTCGGCGGCAGCCCTGCTCAGGCTACGTCGTGCCGCCCCGCGGCAAGGTCAGATCGCGCTCTTCTTCAGGCGGCGCCGCTCACGCTCGCTGAGGCCGCCCCAGATGCCGAACCGCTCGTCATGAGCGAGGGCGTACTCGAGGCACTCCGAGCGCACGTCGCAGCTGAGGCAGACCCGCTTGGCCTCGCGGGTCGAGCCGCCCTTCTCCGGAAAGAAGGCCTCTGGATCGGTCTGGGCGCACAGTGCTCGCTCCTGCCAGGAGAGCTCCGTGAGCTCCTCGTCGGCGATCTCGACGAAAGCCAAGACCTCGCCCATCCTTGCCTCCTCGACCCAGGCGGGTCACCAGGCAACTGCCCGGCGACAGCGGGGCGGCGCCCGCCGGCACCGCGAATCCCACGGGTGGAATTACACGCGCGTCGCTCCGTGGGCGTCAAGCCGCTTGGTGATATCAGCACCAGAAATCTCCCGACCGGTCTGTCAGGGGCGGATGGGAGACTGGCGACATGCATGTCGTCGCACTGTCTGGAGGCGTCGGGGGCGCGAGATTCCTGCGCGGGCTGCTCCAGGCGCTCCCCCCGGACTCCCGCCTCACCGTCATCGGCAACACCGGCGACGACATCACGCTGTTCGGGCTGCGCGTCTGCCCCGACCTCGACACGGTGATGTACACCCTCGGCGGTGGCATCGATGACGAGCGCGGCTGGGGCCGGATCGACGAGTCGTGGCGGGTCAAGGACGAGCTAGCGGCCTACGGCGCCCTCCCCCAGTGGTTCGGACTCGGCGACCGAGACCTCGCGACACACATCTACCGCACTCAACTGCTCGGGCAGGGACTGTCGCTGACCGAGGTGACACGACTGCTGTCCCAGCGCTGGGGACTGCCCGGAGCCGGCGTGACGCTGCTGCCGATGAGCGACGCCCGGATCGAGACCCACGTCGTGATCGTGTCTCCCGAGACGGGCGAGCGGCAGGCCGTGCACTTCCAGGAGTGGTGGGTGCGCTGGCACGCCGAGCCCGAGGCGCAGTCCATCGTGGCGGTCGGGGCGCAGGAGAGCGAGCCCGCCCCGGGGGTCCTCACGGCCCTCGCGGAGGCCGACGTCGTCGTGCTGCCTCCGTCCAACCCGGTCGTCAGCATCGGCACGATCCTGGCCGTGCCGGGCCTGCGCGCCGCCCTCGTCGCCACCGAGGCGCCGGTCGTGGGCGTCTCCCCCATCCTCGGTGGCGCCCCCGTGCGCGGGATGGCTGACGCCTGCCTGCGCGCGATCGGCGTGAAGCCGACCGCTCAGGACGTCGGCGAGCTCTACAGCGACTTCCTCGACGGCTGGCTGGTCGACGACGTTGATGCAGGGACGCTGCTGACACCGGCGGCAGGGCGGGATTTGCCCGAGATTCCCGTGCGGGCGCGGCCACTGCTCATGACCGACGTCGCCGCCGCTGCCGACATCGCGGCCGCGTGCCTGGCACTCGCCGACGAGCTCTCCTGATGCCGGCGTTCTCGGTCCTGCCGGTCGAGGGGGTGCCGGAGATCCAGCCCGGCGACGACCTCGCCGACATCCTCGCCCAGTCGGCGCCAGCCCTGGCCGATGGCGACATCGTCGTCATCACGAGCAAGGCCGTTAGCAAGGCCGAGGGCCGCCTCGTGTCCGCGACCACCGACGAGGAGCGCGAAGCCGTCATCGCAGCCGAGACCGCCCGCGTCGTCAGCAGCTGGAGGACGCCGCGGGGCACGACGTCGATCGTGGCCACCCACCACGGCCTCGTCACCGCAGCGGCCGGCGTCGACGCCAGCAACACCGCCTCCGGGACTCTGGTCCTGCTGCCCCGCGACCCCGACGCCTCCGCCCGCGCGCTGCGCGCCGAGCTCGAACGTCGCAGCGGCCGCCGCCTCGCCGTCGTCGTCACCGACACGTTCGGCCGGCCGTGGCGCCTGGGTCAGACCGATGTGGCGATCGGAGCCGCCGGCTTGCGCGTGCTCGACGACGCCCGAGGGCGGCGGGACAGCCACGGCAACGTCCTGCAGGTCACCGTCGCGGCGGTCGCCGACGAGATCGCTGCCGCCGCCGACCTCGTCAAGGGCAAGCTGACCGGTGTGCCGGCCGCCGTGGTGCGCGGCCTGGCCCACCTGGTGACCGACGAGGACGGACCGGGCGCGCAGGCGCTGGTGCGCCCACTCGACGAGGACCAGTTCTGGCTGGGCACGGAGCAGGCGATCGCGCTGGGCCGCGAGCAAGCCGCAGCACCCCGAGTCTCTGCTGGTCGCGATGCCTCTACCGGTCCCGATGCCTCTACCGGTCCCGATGCCCGTGGACGGACATCCGGGGGCCGCGGCGCGGCGGGGCCAGACCGCTGAGTTCGACGAGGCGCACGACGCGGTAGCGGTGGCCTCGCCACGGCTCGAGCAGCTCGAGCATCGCGTCGTCGTCCACGGGGCGGCCGACCAGCGCCCAGCCGACCCGCTTGCTCAGGTGGTAGTCGCCCACGCTGACCGCATCCGGATCTCCCAGCGCCCGGTAGCGGACCTCCGACGACGTCCACGCCCCCACCCCTGGCAGCGCGCGGAGAGCGGCGTCGGCGGTGGCGGGGTCGGCGGCTGACAGCCGCTCGAGCGCACCGGCCCTGGCCACGGCCCGCAGCAGCGTCGCCGACCGCTTCCCGTCGACCTCCGCTCGATGCCAGTCCCACGAGGGGATCGCACCCCACTGCTCCGGCGACAGCGGCACGCGCATCGCGGCGACACCGGCTGCGGCGGCGTCGGCATCGAGGACCGGCGGCAGCGGGGCGAGGTCGCCGTGCTGCCGCGTGAGTGTGGCGAAGGCGCCGAACGCCTCGACGCCGGTCACCTTCTGCTCGAGGATCGCCGGGGCGAGCGCGCCGAGCACCAACCCGGACCGTCCCACTCGCAGCCCGGGGCGCCGGCGCTGCACCTCGCGGAGCACGGGGTGAGTGCAGTGGAAGTCGCCCACGGTGTCGTCCGACCGACCGAGCAGGTCCGGCGCAGCCGCCACCGCCCACTCGGCCCCCGCCCCCCATCCGGCGATCGCCACGTCCCCGACGCCGCCGGAGGCGGGGCGGAGGGGAGCGAGCCGCAGAGTCGCGGCACCGTCAGGAGTCCGAAGGGTCAGCCACCACACCCCCGTCCGCTCGCGTCGCATCGTCGGGTCGGACCCTCCGCGCCGATAGACCGACAGCATCGCGTCGACCGGGACGGGCCGACCGGCGTGCCAGACGTCGATGACGGGGGCATCCGCAGGTGTCACGTCGCCGGCGGCGGGGTGAAGCGCAGCGACGCGTCGGGCAGCCGGCGGTCCGACCACAGGCGCACGGCGGCGATGAGCTCGTTGTCGGCTCCCGTGTCGGAACGGTCGCCGACCACGGCGTCCCGCACGACGGTGCGCTCGCCGACGCGGGCCTCCGAACCGATCACGGAGTCGCGCACCAAGGCCTCCCGCTCGACCACGGCACCGTCGAGCAGCACCGATCCCTCGACGACCGCACCGGGCGCGACGCGCGCGCCGCGTCCGATCGTGCTGCCACCTCGCACCAGGGCGGCGGGGTCGACCTCGGCACCGTCGAGCAGCAGCTTCTCCCCCGGGACGACGGGCAGCGCGTGCGAGCCGATGCGGCCCAGGACGACATCGCGGCAGCCCTGCACGTAGGCCGCGGCGCTGCCGAGGTCCATCCAGTAGGAGGCGTCGAGGTGACCGATCACGACGGAGCCGTCAGCCAGCAGCTGCGGGAAGGTCTCCCGCTCGACCGACACCGGGCGGCCGTCCGGAATGGTGTCGATGAGCTTGCGGCGGAAGACGTAGCAGCCGGCGTTGATCTGGCTGCTCACCGGCTCGGCCATCTTTTCGTGGAAGGCGAGCACCCGTCCGTCACCGTCGGTGGGCACCACCCCGAACTGACGGGGGTCCTCCGCCTCGGTCAGGTGCAGCGTGACGTCGGCGTCGCTGGCCTGGTGGCGGTCGAGCTGCGCCGGCAGGTCGTGGCCGCTGAGGATGTCGCCGTTGAGCACCACCACCGGCTCGTCGGGCGCCGCCTCCAGCCGGTCGGCCACGTTGCGGATGGCGCCGCCGGTGCCGAGCGGCTCGGTCTCGGTGACGTACTCGACCCGCAGCCCCAGTGCCGCACCGTCCCCCAGCGACTCCGCGAAGGTGCTCGCGCGGTAGCTCGTCGCCATGACGACGTGCTCGATCCCGGCGGCGGCCAGCTTGGCCAGCTGGTGGACGACGAACGGCAGCCCGGCGACGGGTAGCAGTGGCTTGGCCGTCCCCAGCGTCAGAGGACGCAGCCGACTGCCCTGACCGCCGACGAGGATGACCGCCTCCCGCGCACGAGCCCCCCGAGCCTCCACCGCATGCCCCCTCACAGGTCGCCGACGACGCTCGCCCGCCTCCGGCAGCGCCGTTCGGACGCAACGTGATGCTGGCGAAGCCTACGCACCGGCACCGACAACGTGGCCAACCTGGCCCACGTGGCAAGCCTGGCCTACCTGGCCCACCTGGCCAACCTGCAGGGTCGCGGCGAGTTCGACGTCCGGCGAGACCGATCTAGGGTGGCGGGCATGCCCGCTGCCTCCGAGGTCGACGTTGCCGAGCTGCTCCGGCAGGCCCTGCGCCGGGACGCGGCGCGCCCGCTGGTCACGTACTACGACGACGCGACCGGCGAACGCACGGAGCTGTCGGTGGCGACCGCGGCGAACTGGGTCGCCAAGGCCGGCAACCTGCTCGTCACCGACCTCGAGCTCGAAGACGGAGACGCCCTCGGCATCGCGCTGCCCCCGCACTGGCAGGCCTGCGTCTGGCTCCTCGCGGCCTGGTCCTGCGGCGTGACGGTGGTGGACCTGCGAGAGGACGGGTCAGGCGATCCCCGAACGCCGTCCGGGGAGCCGGCCGCCGTCGTTGTCGGACCCCCCGCGGTGCATTCGGCCGCCACGGGGCACGACACCGGCTCAGCAGTGGGAGCCGTCTCCGCTCCGTCGTGGCAGGTGCTGGTCACCGCTCTGGCGCCGCTCAACGCGCCCGCGCCGGAGCCGCTGCTCGAGGGAGGCCACGACGCCGACCGCGCCCTGCTCGCTCAGCCCGACATCGCCCCGGTCGTGGCGACCCCCGACCCCATGGCTGCCGCCCTCGTGCGCGACGGCAGCTCGCTGTCGCTGCGCGACGTGCGGGCCGCAGGCGTCGTCCCAGCAGGAGCGCGGCTGCTGACCGACCGCTCGCCGCTGGACCCCGCGGTCGCCGCGCACCTGCTGGGCGCGCTCAGCTCCGGCGGGTCGCTGGTGCTCTGCCGCCACCTCGACGCGGCAGTCGTGGAGCGGCGCATCGCCTCCGAGCGGGTCGACGAGGTCCTGCTCTAGCTCTGCGCGGCCGCCGTCAGCGTCGCGGCCGACACCACCGCTGTGCCGCCGACGGCTAGCACGGTGTCGACCTGGCCGTGGGACTGAAGCCACTGCGCGGTCGCAGTCGGCAGCGCCACGGGGTCCGTCAGCAGGATGAGCCGCCCCAGGCTGGCAGCAGCGAGGGCGTCGACTGGCGCCCCGGCGTTCTTCGCCAGCACCACGGTGCCCGTGCCAACACTGGCGCTGAACGCCGTAGCGACGGCCGCCGCCGTGGCGACCTGGTCGGCCCCCCGCACCGCGACCGGCGCGGGCAGTTGCGCGACGACACTGTCAGCGACCGATCCGCCCGTAGCGACCACGGTCGTCGAGGTGATCCCGAGGTCCTTGAGAGCGGCCGCCGTCGAGGCGGGCAGCGACGTCTTCGACACCAGCAGCAGCGGGCGCGAGAGAGCGGCGGCCGGACCAGCGGCGACCAGCGCATCGAGCAGCGCCTGCGCGTTGTCTCCGGGGGCGACCAGGGCGCTCGCGGCACCGGTCGAAGCCGGGACCAGCCGGCGGGCCTCGCGGCTGACCAGCGCGGCGGTCTCGTAGCGGTCGGCGCCCCCCTCACGCACGACGGTCGTCCCCGGCAGCAGCTGCGCGAGCTGCGCCTCGACCTGCGGTCCCAGGGCCGCTGTGCCGCCGACCAGGTAGACCGTGCTGGGCCGGCGGCGTGTGAGCTCGGCGGTCGTCGCTGCGGGCAGCGAGGTGGTGTCGGCCAGCAGGACGACGCCGCGTGCCGCGTCAGCCAATGGACCCGCCACCACGCCGTCAACGAGATGCTCGTCCTCGCCGTTCGCGAGGACGGCGACAGACGCCGGAGAGCTGACCTTCGCAGCGATCGCAACCGCGGTCGCGAAGCGGTCGGCGCCGCCGGCCCGGTCGGTCAGCCGCTGGACCCACCGGGCCCGTAGGCCGAGGCGGGAGGCCAGGGTGGCCCCGCTGAGCGTCGCAGTCGCCCCGCTGCTGGACGTCGCGGTCGCCTGGCGGATCCCGCCGCCGGCCGTGCGCCGTGACAGGTCCAGGCGCATGACGTCCGGGAGACCGAAGGCGGAGGCCATCTTCGCCTGGCTGATCGTCGCCGACCAGGCCCGGTTGGGGTTCACGGAGCTCAGGCTCCACGGGTCTGCGACGGACGTCAGGTAGGGCACGGACCCGCCCCACACATCGGCGGCGGACTCGGTCCGGCCCCCGTTGCTGGAGGAGTAGTAGGTCTGCGCGAGGGCGCCTTGGTAGGTCACGGCCTTGCCGGCTGTCGCGGTCACTGCCGCACGCCAGTAGGCGCCGTAGGTCGGGTCGGACTCCTTGGACCAGCCGACGTAGACCTGGTCGGCCGTCGTGTCGTAGAGCTGGCAGGCGCAGGTGGCCCGCTTGCTGGCGGAGTTCGCGGCGACGGCGCGCAGTGCGTACGTGCGGGCCACGATCGCCTGAGCCTGCAGGGCCGCCGCCCCGGAGACGCCCCACGACGAGGGCATCTCGCCGATACCAAGCAGGTACGCCGCTACCGGCAGCGTCAGGACCGTCTCGAGGTTGGAGCCGGTGCTGGTCCGGTCCCACCGCAACGAGACCTGGCCGTAGCGGTAGGTCGTGTAGCCCCCGGTCGGTCCGGTGACCTTCAGCAGGCCATTGGCGCCGTTCGGCCCGCCGGTGGCACCCGACCACGTCACCCGCAACGGCGCGGCCGGCTGCACCGACCAGGCCCGCCCGTCGCTTGAGGTCACCATGACGCCACGCGTGCTGTCGCTGGCGATCCGGAAGGTCGCTGCCGACGTGGCCGTGAGCAGCACCGTGTCTGCCGGCAGGACGCTGCCTCCCGTCGGCGTGGGGGACGGCGTCGTCGTCGGTGTCGGTGTCGTCGGTGTCGTGGTGTCGCTCGCAGTGGCGGTGGGGGTGTTCGAGGCCGGCGGCGGGCTCGTCTGCGTCACGGTCGAACCCGCCGGGACGGTGAGCGCGACCGCAGCCGTCCCACCGGCCACGCCCGCGACGCCGAACGTGGTCGAGGAGGTGTCGTGCAGCAGGTTCACAACGGCGGTCGCGGTGTCGTCGACGTTCCCCAGAGACGTCCCCGGGAAGTACATGCCCAGGATCGTGGCGGCGCTCCGGCCAGCGCGTGCCTGCGCATAGGCGCCGTACTGGCTCATCCCCACGCCGTGGCCCCACCCGCTGCCGTGCAGCACGAACGATGGGGGTGCGACAGCGGCGACGGCGGCCGACGCCAGAGCACCCGACAGCACCGGCCCCGTCGTCGCGGCCGTAGCCAGGGCAGCGGCCGCGGCGAGAACCGCACGGCCTCGGCGGATGCAGACGAACGACCTCAGGTGGGACACGCGCACCTCTCCCCCTCGACCGGAACGGCGTGGTCCTGAAGTCGCGCGGCAAGCGGCCACGCGAGGCGGGCACGGGGATTTCACCCGAATGGATCATCAGGAGCCCGCGCGAGGCTAGCGGCAAGCAAAGGCCGAGTGTGGGACATCGGGCCGCGGCGGGCGGGCCGTTAGAGTGCCGAGGAACGGAGGAGGCAGACGTGGACAAGGTCGTCGCAAGTGCAGCCGAGGCTGTTGCCGACGTCGCGGAGGGGTCGTCCCTCGCGGTCGGGGGCTTCGGGCTGTGCGGCAACCCGATGCAGCTGATCCGGGCGCTGCACGACCGGGGCGTCGGGGGCCTCAGGGTCGTCTCGAACAACTGCGGAGTGGACGACTGGGGGCTCGGGATCCTGCTGGCCGACCGCCGCATCGCCCGGATGACCTCGTCGTACGTCGGCGAGAACAAGGAGTTCGCCCGCCAGTTCCTCTCCGGCGAGCTGGAGGTCGAGCTCACCCCCCAGGGCACGCTCGCGGAGCGGCTGCGCGCCGGCGGAGTCGGGGTCCCGGCCTTCTACACAGCCACCGGCGTGGGTACCCAGGTTGCCGAGGGCGGCCTCCCGTGGCGCTACCACCCGGACGGCTCTGTCGCCCTCGCCAGCCCTGTCAAGGAGACGCGGGAGTTCGGCGGGCGCACCTACGTGCTCGAGGAGGCCATCACGACCGACTTCGGCCTCGTGCACGCGTGGAAGGGCGACCGGCACGGCAATCTCGTCTTCAACAAGTCCGCGCGTAACTTCAACCCGCTGTGCGCGATGGCCGGCCGCGTGACCATCGCCGAGGTCGAGGAGCTCGTGGAGCCCGGGGAGCTGGACCCGGACGAGATCCATCTGCCCGGCATCTTCGTCCAGCGCGTCGTGGTCGTCGGCCCCGAGGTGGAGAAGCGGATCGAGAAGCGCACCGTGCGGCCCCGGTCGGAGCAGGCTGTGCCGGCCGTGCCAGTCGTCCCGGCCGTGCCGGTCGAGGCCGGCACCGGAGAGGAGATGGGGTCCTGATGGCTCTCACCCGCGAGCAGATGGCCGCGCGCGCGGCCCGCGAGCTGCCGGACGGCGCCTACGTCAACCTCGGCATCGGGCTGCCGACGCTGGTGCCCAACTACCTTCCCGAGGGCGTGACCGTCGTGCTCCAGAGCGAGAACGGCATCCTCGGCGTCGGCCCCTACCCCTACGAAGGCGACGAGGATCCCGACCTCATCAACGCCGGCAAGGAAACCGTCACCCTGCTGCCGGGAGCGGTCTTCTTCGACTCCTCGCTGAGCTTCGGAATGATCCGGGGCGGCGCCGTCGACGCAGCCATCCTCGGAGCCATGCAGGTGTCGGCGAGCGGAGACCTGGCCAACTGGATGATCCCCGGCAAGATGGTCAAGGGGATGGGTGGCGCCATGGACCTCGTCCACGGCGCGAAGAAGGTCATCGTGCTGATGGAGCACGTGGCCAAAGACGGCAGCTACAAGATTGTCGACGAGTGCGCCCTGCCGCTCACCGGCAAGGCCGTAGTCCAGCGGATCATCACGGACCTCGCGGTCATCGACGTCACCCCGGAGGGGCTCGTGCTGCGCGAGCTCGCCCCCGGCGTCACCGTCGAGGAGGTCCGGGACAAGACCGAGCCGTCGCTCATCGTGGCCCCCGACCTGCACCCGGTCGCCGACGGAGGCGACAGCAACGACGTTCGCAACGCGGCGGGGTCGCCCGCGTGACCGATGCTCTTGTCGCGGTAGTGGTCATCGTCCACAACGATCCGAACCGGCTCCCGCAGGCGGTGGCCTCTGCCTTGGCGCAGTCGCTTCGCGCGGTCGAGGTCGTCATCGTCGACGACGCCTCGACCGACAACACACCCGAGGTCGCCGCGCAGCTGGCTCGCGATCACGACCGGGTCAGCTTCGTGCGGCTGGACACCAACTCGGGGGCGCCCGGAACGCCTCGCAATGCCGGCATCGCCGCGAGCTCGGCCCCCTTCCTTTTCTTCCTGGACAGCGACGACACGATCGATCACCACGCCTGTCGCAATCTCTACGAGGCGGCGGTGCGGACCGGCAGCGACATCGTCTCGGGCCGCATTGTGCGTGTGCATCTCGATCAGGGCGGTCGCGTGACGCCTTGGTACGAATGGCTCTACCGCTCGACGGTGACCTACCAGGACGTCGACGAACAACCAGACCTTCTTTACGACACCATCTCGACCAACAAGCTCTACCGTCGTGAGTTCCTCGACCGTGAGGGTCTTCGGTTCCCGGATGGGCGCCAGTATGAGGACCTGCTCTTCACGGCAAAGGCCTACTGTCTTGCACGCGGTATCACCCTGATCCCGCCCGTCGTCTATTTCTGGAACGTCGCCGAGAAAGCGACGAGCCTCTCCATCACCAACCGCCGCGACGACATCACCGGGCTCGAAAACCGCCTCTCGATCCACCACGACATCGACGCCTTCTTCGCGGAGCACGGCCGCGAGGAACTGCGCAACCACAAGGACGTCAAGTTTCTCAAGCAGGACCTGCGGCTCTACCTGAACGACCTGCCGCTGCGGACGCCGGAGTTCCACGAGCGGTTCATGACACTCATGGGTGCCTATCTCGAGCACATCGGTCCTGAGGCCTACGACAAGGCGGATCGGCTGCTAGCGGTCGCCGCCCACCTGATCCGGCGCCGTGACGCGCGCCGCCTCGTGGCCTTGAGCGCCTACCTCACGCAGGGCCGCAAGCTCGACGTCGACCTCGTCCGCGAGGGCGGCCGCATCTTCTGGGGTCTCCCGCAGGACGCCGAAGATCGCGAGTGGCTCGATGTGACGAGCCTCGGTTGGCAGGACCTACCTCTCGCGAAGCTGCCGCTGACATCGACCATCAGCGAGCTCTCGTGCGACCCTCGACGACTCAACATAAGCGCAGAAACGCGCAACCACTTTGGTCGCATCCCACGGGACGCCGTGTTCACCGTCCGGGTCCGGCAGCGCGGTGGGACTGCCGGCGGCGAGGTTCCTGCCACGGACGTGGAATTCACGGACGGGATGGTGCGCTGGCGGGCGGCTGTGCCCGTCGGTCAGCTCGTCACGCCCCGCACTCCGCTCGACCGGGTCTGGGACGTCAACCTGCGCATCCAGGTCGGCCGGGACGAGGCCTACCTTCCGCTCTCGCTCCCTCCCGACGCGGCGCCCGCTGTCGTCCCACTCGCCCGGCGCCAACCGGCCGCTCTGTTCGACGCGGTTGAGACCTACCGGACCCGCAACGGCAACCTCGCGCTGCAGGCGACCGCGATGCGGCGATCGACCCGCGCTGCGGATGAGCTGGTGCGCACCGTGGCAGCTGGCTCCGCCGCTTCAGTGCTTCGGGACAGGCTTCGAGCATTTCGGAAGGAGCTCACCACCTCCCTAGCAAGCCAGGACACGAAGGCGAGTGTCTTCCGGACGGTGCTGACACACCTGCCGCGCCGTCGTCGCACCGTCGTCTTTGAGAGCCATATGGGACGGTCTTACTCCGACTCTCCAAAATACGTGTACGAGGAGCTACGACGCCGACTGGACGGACGCCCAGACGCCGAGCGCTGGGAGCTGGTGTGGTCCTACGCCCGCGACCGCAGTGGATTTCCGCGCTCCGCGAGCCTCGTGAAACGCGGGTCTTGGGCCTGGTGGATGGCCCTCGCCCGCGCTGAGGTGTGGGTTGACAACCAAGGATTTCCCCGCGACGTGGTCAAACCCGGTCGGGTCCGATACCTCCAGACCTGGCATGGGAGCGCGCTCAAGCGGATGGGCGAGGACAGCCCGGGTCTCCTGCGCCAGAGCGATGTGGCTCGCGCCGCGCACCGGGCCATGGTGGCGCGGTGGGATGACTTCCTGGTGCGGAGCGAGCACGATGTCCGGACACTCGTCCGGGGATTGCACGTGACGGGGCAACTCTTGCGAACTGGCTACCCCCGCAACGATCCTCTCGTTGGCGCCGACACCGAGGCCAAAGTCGCCGCGCGGCGCGCGCTTGGGCTTCCAGAGGACCGGCGCATCGTGCTCTATGCGCCCACCTTTCGCGAGAGCTACCGCGGCGGCCACGAAGAGTTTGAACTGCCGATCGACCTCCAGGCCTTCGCCGAGAAGCTGCCCGGCACTCTGCTGCTCGTGCGGTCGCACTACCTCGACCGCTCGCGACTGCCGGAGTCCGCACGCCATGTGGCTCGGGATGTCTCGCAGCTTCCCGACATCACGCCACTGATGCTTGCGGCCGACCTTCTGGTCACCGACTACTCCTCGGTGATGTTCGACTTCGCTCTCACCGGCCGGCCGATGATCTTTTACACCTACGACTATGACAGCTACGTGTCGAGTGAGCGCGGCGCGTACTTCGATCTCTCGCAGGAGGCTCCCGGCCCACTTGTCGAGACCTCAGATGAGTTGGTCGAGAGGCTGTCGGACGTCGACTCGTGGCAGCCGCAGTTCGCCGCCCGCTACGACCGCTTCCTCGCCTCCTACTGCGAGTACGACCGCGGCGACGCGGCCCGTCAAGTCGTCGACGATCTGTTTCCAGAGCTGGTGGAGCTTCCGCAGTGAGCGATCAGATCCGTTCCCGCGACGTCTTCATCGTGGCCAACAACATCGAGGACCTGGGAGGGATGACCCGCTTCGTCCTGTCGCTCGCGGAGCTTCTTGCGGGAAGGGGCTACCGTGTCCGTCTGGTCGGCATCGTCCACTCTCGCGATGCTCACTATGACCCGGCGACCTACGGACACCCTGTCACCATTCTTCATGAGGCGGACCCGCCAAATTACTGGCATCCGCCGCACTTGCTGCACAATCTCAATGTCAGGCGCCAGATCGAGCGCCGGCGCCGCGTTTCCGTCCAGCGCAGCGGCGCCGCGAAGTTGACGGCACTGATTCGGCAGGCCGACGACCCGATTGTCATCGTTACCCAAGTCTGGGCGATGGAGTGGGTGCGGTTGGCAGACACTGCCGGAGCGTTGGTCATCGGAATGAGCCACGAGTCCTATCAGGCCTCACGTCAGTCAGGGCGATACGCCCGAGTGAAGCGCTTCTTTGCGGGAGCGGATCGGTTCCTGCTCCTGACACAGCGCGACGCGGACCTGTGGGCCTTCGACGGGATGACGAACGCGGGCTACATTCCCAACCCACTAGGCGTCCTCGCTGAACGCACGAGCGACCTCACTGCTCCCACCGTCGTGTCTCTTGGGCGCTTGGCCCCGGAGAAGGGCTTCGACATGCTCATCTCCGCCTGGGCTCGCCTGACCCCTCGCCACCCGGAATGGCGGCTGCGGATCTACGGGGACGGGCCGCTCCGGGCGTCACTCCAGGAGCAGATTGACGAACTCGAGCTGCAGGGGAGCGTCCAGCTCATGGGTGCCACGACCGACGTCGGTGCAGCCCTGCAGGAGGCCTCGATCTACGTGCTGTCGTCACGTAGCGAGGGAATGCCGGTCGTCCTCACGGAGGCAATGGAGTACGGCCTTCCGTGCATCGCCTTCGACGTGGCACCAGGAGTGCGCGAGCTCGTGACCGACGAGTCCGACGGACTCGTGCTTCCGCCAGGCAACCTCGACGCGCTAGCCGCTGCGATGGAGCGGCTCATGGTCGACCCGACGCTGCGCCGTCGCCTGGGTGAGGCAGCGCACGCGTCGGTCCAGCGGTTCAGCCCTCAGGTCGTTGCGGATCGGTGGGAGCAGGAATTCGCGTTGCTGTCGCTCTAGGCCTGCTCCTGCAGCCAGTTCCAGAGCGCAGACCCGCATTTTGTTCGCGCCCGCCGGCCAGTTGCCGCCAGCTGTGCGTCCAGCATGGCCGCCGCCACGTCGGGGCGGTCAAGAAGCCGGCGCACCGTCGCAACGAGGTCGGCTTCGACGACCGGCTCGAACGCCGCTGCAGCCAAGCAAGTGCCATCGTCAGGCGCGCCGGCGAGTCGAGGGATGGCCCACAGCAGCAGTTGCCCGGGATGACGGTCGAGCGGCGATAGGGGGTTGACCACGGTCACATGGTGCAGTTCCTCTTCGGCGAGCCGCCTTGTAAGCGAGGCATGCCGCTCTGGTTCTGCCGCGAGGACCACGCCGCTCGGGTCCACCGCGGCGGTGTCGGGGCCCAGCAGCAGCGGCCACGGAAAGCGCACCCTTCCGTGGTCGCCGGTCAACACGAGCGTCCCTCCGTCGGTGGCCGCTGAGACCGTCCAGCCGGACGGACGGTTTTCTGCAGCGCCCGAGTCGGTGGCAGTCATCGGGGCAGCGCCAGCACTGTGGGCAGCCTCGTCAGCAATGGTCGCGACAGCGATCCGGAAGGGCATCAGGAGCGTCCGAAGGGCTGCCTCCACTCCGACGGCTCGCTCAGCGTCGCGGACCCGCAAGACGGCCAGCGGACCGGCCGTAGCCAGGGTCGACAGGCGCATGGCAGCCAGCTCGGGCAGAAGCGCGGCCGCTGCGGTGCGCGTGTCGAACCTCGAGGCGTTGTTGTCTACAGAGGCACCCCAGATCGTGGCCTCACGGGGAAAAGGGATCGGCGGCGCCCACCCCGGAGGGTGAGCGAGAACCACTTGGGGCACGGCCTGTCGTTGACACAGCCGCGCAAAGTAGAGGTCAGCGGTGTTAGGGACCTCGAAGTCGCGGAGGGAGACGCTCAGCGCACGAGTATCGAAGCCGAGTGCACCCGTCCCGAGCACGTGGACGACCTCATCGCGCAGGCACGCCCTGCCGTGATTGAACACGTGGCGTTTGCTGTGGTCGTAGTAGTCGGTGATGTCCGGATCGAGGAGGCTCCCGTGCCAGCCCACCACGGCGCCGGGGTACCGCTGGAGTCCGGACACCGTGGCCGCGACATAGTCGGGCGGGTAGGCGATGTCGTCGTCGACCGTCAGGTAGACCCCATCGAAGCCATCAACAAACGCGAACTTGCCTCGGTCGCCAAGATCCTCGCCAAGTCGCGCAACAACCCGGGGGGCCGCAGCGAGCCAGTCAGGGACCTCCTCATATCCGTTGAGGTATACACACACTTCTTCAGCCTGATCGAGCATCGACTCCACGACGACCCGAAGCCCCGACTCACGCGCTGGGATCGTCGCCATGCCAACGCGGACGGGAAGGGGCCACTGCCGCGAGCAGCGGCTATCGATCCGGCGAGAGGCGCTCGTTGGCTCGACGGCAATTGCGGACTCGACACCGGAACGCCAGGGGAGCAGTCGTCGACGAGGCACGACAGTCGAGGGTAGGGCCTCGCTACGCTGCGGCGACCACCGATCATGCCGGGCTGCAACACGTGGGAGTGTGCCGTGACCTCACCAGGTGCCGAGGCTGGGACGTGCTTGCTCCTAGCGGGCGCGAGCGACCTTGCAGTCGAGAAGGGGGCACCCGACCTGCCCCCCGACTGCCAGCGGCTCGAGTGGCCCGCACCTTCGGTGGGTGCGCTGGAGGACTACGCGCGGACCTGGGAGCGCGTGGTCATCGCGTGTTCGAGCTTCGCCGAGCTTCGCACGCTGCTTGCTGTTGCGCCGTCGCTCGGGCGGAGTCGTGTCGTACAACTCATCACCGAGGAGCCGTGGGTCGGCCGGGGAGGCGCCATCTCGCTCTCAGATCCCCGGCTGGGCCCAGCGGTTCGGGCGAGTCTCGAACAGCTGCCCGCACCCGCTCGCGGAGTGCAGCTGCGTGTCCAGCTGCCAGCCGCCGTCCGCGTTCACGCAGTACTGTCAACGCTGCTCGCGGCTAGCGAGCTCGGGCGCCGGCGCCTGCCGCTGGCGGGAATGCGCGTCGGTGTTGAGGACGGCGTAGACCTCGCCTGGGTGTCGGGGGACTCTGCGGCTCGCACCGTGGCAAACGCCCACCACACCTGGCGATCCGACAACCCGCACATCTCGCCCTTCGATGTGGTGCTGGGCGTGGGCGAGCTGGACCCGAACGAGCAGCAGCACGGCGGCCCCGCGCGGCTGCTCGTGTCCGAGTGCGTGCCGCCCGTCGACGTCATCACCTGCAACCCCCACGGTTTTCAGCGGGATCAGATTCACGGTGTCGGGCGCTTCGTCACCGACGGACGCCTCCGGGTCGTCGACGACGACGACGCGGTCGTCGTCGACCTCGGCCGAGGACAAGCGCCCCTGTCGTTCCGACACCTGCATCCCCTCCGGAGGCTGCGGTCTGTGGACGTGAGCGCCCTGGGCGACGTCGCGCCAATCACAGCCGCCCGACTCATCACACAGCTCGCCGCCGCCCAGGTACCCATCTCGGGGGACCGGCTGCCGCTGACCGTGAACCGGCTCGTAGGCGCTGAACTTTCCGAGTTGCTCGCCTCCCCGCATGCGAGAGGCCACGAGGCCTGTGAGGGCGGCCCCGACGAGCGCGAGCTCCACTCCTTGCAACTGCGCAGGGCTGCTCTGCGCGACCACGCAACAGTCGGCGCATGGCGTCGCCTCCTTGACGGGGCCGGCCTGCGGGCCCTCGGCCCGCGCCGCCCCTCGGTCTCAGTCCTCCTGGCGACCCGGCGCCTGTCCTACCTCGACCTGGCCCTCGCCACGGTGGCCCGGCAGGACTTCGCCGCCCATGGCGAACTGGAGCTGGTGCTGGCCTTGCACGACCTGGACGTGCCTGCCGCCGAGCTCGATCGGCTCCTGGCCCCCCTCCGTGAACGCGGCATAGCGGTCCAGATGCTTGCCGCCTCGGCGGACCTCCCTCTGGGAACCGTCCTTCAGCACGCCACACGCGCCGCGTCCGGGGCATTCCTCGCGAAACTCGACGATGACGACTGGTACGGCCCGCATCACCTCACCGACCTGGTGCAAGCCTCGACGTGGTCGGGAGCGACGGTGACCGGGATGCTCGTCGAATGGGTGTACCTGGCGACGTCCGACCGCACGCTGCACCGGCGCGTCGAGGCGAGCCCGGAGCGCTACGTCGAGTGGGTGGCAGGCGGAACCATCCTCATCCGTGCAGAGGACCTTGCGGCGGTGGGCGGCTGGGCTCCTCAGCCACGCGGCGTCGACCTGCACCTGCTCACTGCGGTGCGCGACGCGGGCGGTGGGATCTACCGCACGACGAGCCAGGGCTATGTGCTGTGTCGGCACTCCCTGGGACACACGTGGGAGGCAGACGAGCAGAAGTTCCTCGAGACGGCGACCGACGTGCGGCCCGGCTGGGCCCCCGCCCCAGAGCTGAACGGCGATCCCCTGGCGCTCCGCCGCTACCAGCGCGTCCGAGAGCTGACCGCGCGAGAGCAGCTCAGCGAAGCGCGTCGGGGTGGCGCCTGACCCATCCCGCCCACGCCGAGCTCACCATGTCCTGAAGGTCGTGCTGCGGCGCCCAGCCGAGCCGCTGCCGGATGGCACGGCCGGAAGCGGCGTAGGCGGCGGGGTCACCCGCCCGGCGTCCGACGACCTCCGGGTCAACATCGGTGCGGCCGGTGACCTCGAGGACCAGGTCGACGACCTCACGGACGGATACCCCCTCGCCCCGGCCGATGTTGAGGACACCGGCGGTCTCCCGACCGTCTCGAATGGCCGCGGCGGCAGCCACGTGGGCGGAGGCGATGTCCGCGACGTGGATGTAGTCGCGGATACAGGTCCCGTCCGGCGTCGGGTAGTCGTCGCCGAAGATCAGCGGAGCCTTCCCGTCGGTCAGCCGCTCGAAGACCATGGGGATCAGGTTGAACACACCCGGGTCTCCCAGCTCCGGAGCCGCGGCGCCCGCCACGTTGAAGTAGCGCAGTGCCAGCCACTTCAGCCCGTGGGCCCGTGCGACGTCGCGCAGCAGCCACTCCCCGATCAGCTTCGTCTCGCCGTAGGGGCTCTCTGGGGCGCAGGGAGTGTCCTCTTCGACCACGGACACGGGCGGGTTGCCGTACACCGCGGCGGATGACGAGAAGAGGAAGCGGTCCACGCCCTCGTCCACGCACGCCTGCAGGAGCCGGCGCAGGCCTTCGACGTTCTCCCAGTAGTACGCCAGTGGCTTGTCGACGGACTCGCCGACCTGCTTCTTGGCGGCGATGTGCACGACGCCGTCGATCTCGTGGTCGCGCATCGCCTGGCGCACGGCCTCGAGGTCCAGCACCGATGCCTCGACGAACGGCACGTCGCCCGGAACGCTCTCGCGGTTGCCCGTCGACAGATCGTCGAGCACCACGACGCTCTCTCCAGCCGCGCGCATCGCCGCGACGACATGTGCCCCGATGAAGCCTGCTCCGCCAGTGATCAACCACGTCATGGCGCCACCCTACGACCGAGGCGGCTGCGTCCCGCCAGCACGAGTCGACCCGTCGACGTCCAGCGCCAGCGGCGCCGCCACGCGTCGACGCGGCGCTCCCACCGTCGCGACCTCGCGTCCGACAGCTGAACGTCGCCGCCGCGGCTGACGTCCCAGGTCCAGCGACCCACCGTCGGCGGCTCACGCCAGAGGCGCGGCGGGGCAACGGTCTGCGGCGCGACCAGCGGCGGTGCGGCGACGGCGAGCCGCCACGACACCGGCAGCAACGGCAGCACCGGCGGAGGCACGAGCTCGAGCTCCCAGCGGCGCCGCTCGGTGTCAGCCGCCCGCGCCGTCACCGGCCGCCGCAGCCATACGCGCCGCGGGACGGCCAGCCCAGCCACAACCGGCACCAGGTCGACACTCAGGCGCTCCGGGCCCTCACCAGGGCCACCGACGAGCACGACGGACGCGACGGGGCGGCGTTCGTCGATCGTGTCGAGACGGGCCAGACAGGTGAGGGAGCGACGGTCAGCGCGACGGAGGCGCTCGACGACGTCCTGTGCGGCGTCGAGGTCCCCCGCCCGCACGGCGGCGGCCGCCTCCCGCGGCAGCGGCGTCATCAGCCGCCACGACGAGTCGGGCACGCTGCGCAGGTACGGCTGGAGCAGCTCGAGGAAGCCGGACCGGTAGTCATCGTCGCGGCGCCACAGGTCGTCGAGGTAGAGCCGCAGGTCGGACTCGACGAACTTCGCGTCCTTGGCCGCCCGCAACCGGGCGTCAGCCGGGCGAGCGGTCGCCAGCGCCTCGTCGATCAGCTCGTGCGCCCGGACGCGATCCCTCAGGCTGTCGAGGGAGTGCCGGCGCATCGAGATGCTGACGGCAGGGACGTCCTCCCCCGCAACCAGCCAGCGGTACACAGGATCCGGGACGAGGGCGATTCGCGAGGCGGCGAGGTAGACGCGAGCGGAGAAGACCAGGTCCTCGAAGTGCATGCCGAGCGGGAACCGCAGCCGGTGATGCTCGAGGAAGGTGCGGCGGTAGGCCTTGTTGGTGCTGAGGCTGTCGCGCCAGAGCGTGGGCTCGTCGTCGATGCCGGCAAGGATGCGAGGGCGCGAGTAGAGCTCAGGGCACCACGGCCGGACCGCGCCACTGTCGAGGTACACGCGCTGGCACAGACCGCTGGCGACGTCGGCGTGGCTGGCTTCGCCGGCGCCCACCAGTGCTGCGACAGCGCCCGGCGGCAGGACATCGTCGCTGTCGAGGAACATCACCCAGCGACCGCGCGCGGCTTCCATGCCGTCGTTGCGGGGGGCCGAGCAGCCGCCGCTGTTGGCACTGCGACGCAGGACCCTCACGCGCGGGTCGGCGGCCAGCTCCGCGCACACCTGCGGTGTGGCGTCGGTCGACGCGTCGTCGACGACGACGACCTCGAGAACCGGCCGCGCTGCCGCGTGGTCCGCCTCCGCGGCTGGCCGGGGCAGCTGCTGGGCGAGCGCGGAGGCGACGGCGGCTGGGAGCCGCGCGGCGTCGTTGTAGACGATGACGACAACGCTGACGACGACGCTGACGACGTCGTCAGCTGGGGGGCCGACTGGGACAGCGGCAGAGACAGCAGCCGGGACAGCGGCAGGGACGTCGGGCGGTCCGCTCACGGCCCCTACGATGGCAGGCCAGCCCCGCCAACCCTTGCGAGACCGCCCCGACTGCCCTGCTGACACCGGAGTCCCTGCTGACCGTCGTCGTCATCGTGCCGCGTGGCTCCTCCGACCCTGGCGAGCTGCGTCATCGCGTCCGCCTCGTGGGAGGGGGTCGAGTCCGCGACGTGAGGGTGTCGTCGGACCCGCAAACGCTCGGTCGGGTCGACCCGGCTGAGACCGTGGTGCTGGTAGACGGCGCGTGGGTCGGGCACGACCACGCCCTCCGGCTGCTGCTGCGTGACGAACGCCGCGGCGTGCGCGCCGCAGGTGGTCTGCTCTCCGTCGACCCGGAGCACCGGCCCGCTCTCGACCTCGCGGCTGCCGAGGCGGGCTCCCTCCTGCCGGATTCCCTCACCGCGGCCCTCGTCACCTCAGGGCTGACCCCCACACGCCCCGTGCCGGAACCGCTGGTGTCGACAGCCGCCCCGACCGCCGAGGCTGCGGCCGCCGCCGTCGCCGCCTGCGACACCGTGGACGAGGAGGCGGTGCGCCTCCGGTCGGCAGTGAAGTCCGCCGACGGAGTCTTCACCAGCGCCGCCATCAGCCCGTGGTCGCGCTATCTCGCACGGTGGTTCGCCCGCCGGCGTCTGACGCCCGACGCCGTGACCTGGCTCGCCCTGCTGACCGCGCTCGCCACCGCTGCGGCGTTCGGGACGGGGGTGAGGGTGTGGATGGTGGTCGGCGCGCTCCTGCTCGAGCTGTCGTTCGCGCTCGACTGCGTCGACGGGCAGCTCGCCCGCTACGCCGTCTCCTACTCCGAGCGCGGCGCGTGGCTGGATGCGGCCCTCGACCGGCTCAAGGAGTTCGTCGTCTACGGCGGCCTCGCCTATGGGGCCGCTCGGCAGGGTCATGACGTCTGGCTGCTGGCGACGCTGTGCATCGCGCTGCAGACCGCCCGCCACGTCGCCGACTTCGGCTTCCATCTCAGCGCCGTGGACAGGGCACGACCCGCGCCCGAACCCGGACCCGCGCCTGAACCCGGACCCGGGCCCGCGCCCGAACCCACGGCCGCCGCTGCGGTCGCGGATGCCACTCGAGTGGACGAGTCCGCACCGGCGGAGCTGTTCTCCGGACGCATGGCCAGCACCAGAGGGGTGGCGCTGCGTCGCGTGCTCGCGCTGCCCATCGGTGAGCGCTGGCTGCTCATCGCGGTGCTCGCCGCCGTCACGAACGCCCGAGTCGTCTTCGTCGCGCTGCTCGTCCTCGGCCTGCTCGCTGCCGCCTGGACCGTCGGAGGTCGGCTCCTGCGCGCCCTGCGCCGACCGGCCCCCGGCGAGAGCGCGGCGCAGTCCATCGCAGCCGTGCTGGCGTCGATGGCCGACCTCGCCCCGACCGGTCCGCGGCTGCCGCGTGGCGCCGCCCTCGTGCGCTGGTGGTGGTTGGCGCCCGCCGCGCTCCGCGCCGTCGAGTACGCCGCGGTCGGGCTGCTCGGCGTCCTCCTCGCGCGCGATCCGGGCGGTCGGCACGCCCCCGCAGCGGCGTTCGTGCTCGTCCTGGTCCTCGCGCAGCGGCACTACGACGTCGTGTACCGACTCACGGCCGCGCCCCGGCTGCCCGTCTGGCCGCCGCAGGCGGCGACTCTCGGTGCTGTCGGGCGACTTGCGCTGGTGTGGGTCGCCGCGTTCGGCGGGGGGCGGCTCGGCGTCACCGCTTTGGTGGCTCTGACAGCGTGGGTGGCGGCCTGCGTGGTGGCGGGGGCCTCGCGCAGGTTCCGCGAGACCGCCCCGCGCCGCCGCCCCGTCGTGCGACCCGTCGTGCGACCCGGCAGCGCCCGGCCGGCTCGGGCCACGGCAGACTCGGGCAGCCATGTCCGCACGGTGAGGCCACACAGGGACATGCACGCCAGCAACACTCGCGACAGCGACGAATAGGAGAATCCGCATCATGATCGGACTCGTGCTCGCGGCAGGGGCCGGACGCCGGCTGCGTCCGTGGACAGACACCCTGCCCAAGACCCTGGTGCCGATCGGCGCGGGCACGGAGCAGGAGACGACGGTGCTGGACCTGACGCTGGCGAACTTCGCAGCGGTCGGGCTCACCGACGTCGCCGTCGTCGTCGGCTACGCCGCGGACCAGGTGGCCGCGAGGCAGCAGGCTCTCGAGGAGCGCTACGGCGTCCAGCTGGAGCTCGTCCACAACGACAAGGCCGAGGAGTGGAACAACTGCTACTCGCTCTGGTGCGCTCGTGACCTCCTCGCCCAGGGGGTGGTGCTGGCCAACGGCGACACCGTGCACCCGGTGTCGGTCGAGCACACCCTGCTCGCCGCGAAGGGGACCCTGCCCGGTCCGGGTCTGGTCCTCGCGCTGGATACCGAGAAGTCGCTCGCCGACGAGGAGATGAAGGTCGTCTGGTCTGAGGGCCAGGGCGTGCGCCGCATCACCAAGCTGATGCCTCCGGAGGACGCGACCGGTGAGTACATCGGTGTCACGCTGATCGAGCCGCCCGTGGTGGACGACCTCGTCGCCGCGCTGCAGGCCACGTGGGAGCGCGACCCCCAGCTGTACTACGAGGACGGCTACCAGGAGCTCGCCGACCGCGGTGTGCGGGTCGACGTGGCGCCGATCGGACACGTGGACTGGGTCGAGATCGACAACCACGACGACTTGGCCCGCGCGCAGGGCATCGCTGCCGGCATCGTCGCGACACGGGGCAGCTGATGCCGCTGCTGGCGCGGATGGTCGCCTCCCCGCTGTTCATCGACGTCCGAGCCGGAGCGGTCGCCGAGCTCGGGACCCTGCTCGCCGAGCAGTGGGTGTCGACGTCCGGCCGTGTCGCCATCGCAGTGGGACCGGGGCAGGGCGAGGCGATTCTGGAGGCTGTGCGGCCGACGCTCGGAGCAGCGGACGCCTTCACGGTCTCCTCCGGCAGCGTCGAAGCTGCCACCGCGCTCGTCGCAGCGATCGCTGGCAACTCCTACGACGCCGTCCTCGGGATCGGCGGCGGGCGAACCCTCGACGTGGCAAAGTTCGCCGCCACGCGCCTGGGCCTGCCGATGGTCGCCGTGGCCACCAACCTCTCGCACGATGGCATCTGCTCTCCGGTCTCGAGCCTCGAGACCGAGGGAGGGCGCAAGGGCTCCTTTGGAGTCGCCATGCCGCTCGCCGTCGTCGTCGACCTCGACTATGTGCGCAGCGGGCCGGTCGAGATGGTGCGCTCCGGAATCGGCGACGCGGTCAGCAACCTCTCGGCAATCGCCGACTGGGAGCTGGCGGCACGGGAGCGTGACGAGCCAATCGACGGGCTCGCGGTGACCTTCGCGCGCACCGCGGCCGAATGCGTGCTCCACCGGCGCGACCCGTTGGACAGCGATGCCTTCCTGACCAGTCTCGCCGAAGCCCTGGTCCTGTCCGGCATGGCGATGGCCGTGGCAGGCACGAGCCGGCCATGCAGCGGGGCCTGCCACGAGATCCTGCATGCCGTCGACCAGCTGTACCCCGGAACGGCGCACCACGGCGACCTCGCCGGAGTCGGCGCGCTGTTTGCGACGTGGCTGCGCGGCGACGAGCTGCGTCTGGACCAGATCGACTCCTGCCTGCGCCACTACGGGCTGCCACGCCGACCGGCGGACCTCGGGCTGTCGGACGAGCAGTTCGCTGAGGCGGTCGTCTTCGCGCCCTCGACTCGCCCGGACCGCTACACGATCCTCGAGCACGAGGACCTCAGCCTCGACCAGGCGCGGAAGGCGGTGAGCGCCTTCGCGGCGGCTCTCGATGGCTGAGACATCTTCCGGGTCCCACATGACCGGCGCCTCCCCCCACCAACCGGGTCGACCGGACCGTGCGGCTCGACCGGACCGTCCGGCTCGCCCCAGCATCGCTGAGCTTCGGGCCGTGACGCAGCCACCGAGCATCATCGGACGTCGCAGCGGTGAGCACTGGGCGGGCGTCCTCTACATGCGCTACCTGTCCATCTATGCCACCCGCATCTTCGTGAGGGTGGGGGCCAGTCCCAACGGCCTGACGGCCGGGATGATCGTGGTGGGCCTTCTCGGCGCAGTGGCGCTGCTGTGGTCGTCCGTCTGGGGCGCGGTTCTCTCGGCCCTGCTCATCCAGCTCTATCTGCTGCTCGACTGCTCCGACGGCGAAGTGGCTCGGTGGACGGGCAGGCTGAGCCTCCTCGGGGTCTACCTCGATCGCGTGGGGCACTACGTCGTGGAGTCCGCCGTGATGGTGGCTGCCGGGATCCGCGCGGCTCATTCCGGCATCAACGGCTACGCCCTCGTCGGGGCACTTGCCGGCCTCGGGGTCGTGCTGATCAAGGCTGAGACGGACCTGGTGGATGTCGCCCGCGCCCGCGCAGGAATGCCTGCGGTGACGGACGAGGCGACGACACCCCGCTCCTCGAGCGTCGCCCGTGCCCGCGCCCTCGCCGCCCGCATCTCCTTCCACCGCATCATCGGGGGGACTGAGGCCTCGCTGCTGCTTCTGGTCGCGGGGATCGTTGACGTCGTCGCCGGCTCGGCCACCGCCCCTGTGCCCGCCACCCGCGTGCTGGTGGTCGCCTTCCTCGTCGTCGCGGTGCTGCAGTGGTGCCTGCATCTGGCGAGCATCGTCCTGTCGAGCCGGCTGCGATGAAGCCGCCGGCAACTCCCGCGGCCAGCGGCACTACCAGCCCGAACGGCGCCTCGCCGGACCTCGCCGTCGTCATCCTGACAATGGGCGACCGCCCCGCCGAACTGGCGCGCGCGGTCGACAGCGTCCGCCGGTTCCGCGACGTGACGGCGGAGATCGTCGTCGTCGGCAACGGCGCTCCCGTCCCACCGATGCCCGGCGTCAGGGCCATCGACCTCGAGACGAACCTCGGCATCCCCGGTGGCCGCAACGTGGGCTGGGCCGCGACCGCGGCACCAGTCGTGGCCTTCCTCGACGATGACGCCGAGTTCGCTGCCGAAGATGCGGGACGTGTCATCGTCACCTCCTTCGCCAACCGCCCCGGTCTGGGAATCCTGAGCTTCCTGCTGGCCGACCCCGGCTCTGGAGCCGTGCAACGGCGACACGTGCCGCGAGTGCTGGTGGGAGACCCCCGGCGTGGCTCGGACGTCACCACCTTCCTGGGAGGCGCATGCGCCGTGCGACGGACGGTGCTCGAGTCCGTCGGCGGTCTGCCCGACGAGTTCGGCTACGCCCACGAGGAGACGGACCTGGCCTGGCGCGCCCTCGACGCCGGGTGGGCGATCGCCTACGAGCCGTTGGTCGTTGTCGAGCATCCGGCGACCACGCCTGGCCGCCATGCCGCCTACCTCCGCCTCAACGCGCGCAACCGAGTGTGGCTTGCGCGCCGACGCCTGCCGTGGCCAATGGCGGTCGCCTACCTCGCCGTCTGGACGGCGCTCATGACTGTCCGGCTGCGACCCAGCCGCGACCTGGCTGTCTGGCTGCGCGGTTTTGCCGAGGGATGGAGGACCGACGCCGGCCCGCGCCAGCCCATGCGCTGGACCACCGCCTGGCGCATGACCCTGCTCGGCAGGCCGCCCGTCATCTAGCGGGCTCCTGCGCCGCCCAGTCCTGCGCCGCTCAGTCCTGCGCCGCCCAGTCCTGGACCGCTCAGTCCTGCGCCGCCCAGTCCTGGACCGGCCCGTCGGGATAGGTCACGTACTCGTGCCCCGTGGGTGTGCGCCAGACGACTCTGCCGTCGGGCTCACGCCGCACCGTCCAGCCCGTGAACGTCTTGCACCGGTGGTGCCGACGGCACAGCGGGATGAGGTTGGCCGCGCAGGTGGCCCCACCCGTACCGTCATGGCGGTACGGGGTCGCGTGATCGAGGTCGCAGACGACGGCAGGGGCAGAGCAGCCGGGAGCTCGACATGTCCAGTCTCGGGTGACGACGTGGCCGGCCAGTTTGGCCGGAGGCCGATAGCGCGTCGTCCCGAAGTCCTGCACGGAGCCGCTGAGCGGATCGGTCACGAGTCTCTGCCAGGTACCGGTCTGATCGCCGGCGATAGCGCGGGCCACCGGAGCCGGAAGCGGCCCGTAGCCCACGAGCTCGCCAGGCGCCTCGCTGACGCCCAGGAGCACGTCATATGGAATGGCCACCATCGTCAGTGAGGAGAACCTGCCGGCGGATCCGCAGCCGAAGGTGGGGATCTCACTCAACGGCAGCCCCAGCTGGAGCCGCCCTTCGTCGTCGACGCCTCCCACGGCGTCGTCCGCTGTCGAGCCGACCCCGCCAGTCGCTTGGCCCCGCTCCCGTCCGGCAGGCGCCCCTCCACGGGTGCGGGAGGTGTCACTGGTGACGGGCAGTCCGAGAGCGCGCTGCCATGGACCCAGGCCCGTGATGGCGGGGTGGGTGAGGACGAGCTCCTGAAGGGAGCGCACGCGAAGCTTGGCCAGCGCCCCTGGAGCGCCGGCGTCGGCCAGCGTTTTCGCGAAGGCGTCGACCGCCGTGTGCACGGCGACCAGGTCCACCGCGGGGGCGGTCGCCACGAGGCTGGCCATCGCGTCCTCTCTCGGGTGGAGGACCAGGGCGGTGTCCCGGCGGGCGGCCTCCTCGCAGCGGCGAACGGCGGCCTCCGGGTCGGCGCGCATCACCGCACGCCGCAGGCGGCTGCGCAGGGTCCCGTTGGACACCGGGCCCTCGGCATCGGGAAGCACCGCCTCCAGCACCGCCTGGGCGACCTTCTCGTCCACCCCGCGCAGCCCGCGGACGACCGTGTAGAAGCGGGAGGGGTTGACGCGGCCCTCGCCCAAGGACTCGACCAGCGCCGGGTACTGCTGCTGGACCTCGGCGGCTTCCGCCGCGAGGTTGTCAGCGGCGGACAACGGCAGGTTCAAGGCAGCCGCGACCTCTGCCGTGGCGAATCCCGATACGTCCCGGTCCCACGGCGCACCGGGGTCCTCGCCTCGTCCCTCTCGGGGGCGACGCCGCATGAACTCCGTCACCGCCTCCCACAGTCGTGCCTTCGCGCGCGACTCCACCGCTTGCCACGCCTTGATGACCTCCACGACCTCCGCGTCCGAGCATCGCGGTAGCTCCAGGCGCTCCAGGTCCGCCACCACCTCCGCCCCAGGGCTGCGACCGCTGAAGGTGAAGGCGCCGCCCTCGGGAGCGGCATGCGCTCGCCGGAAGCCGCCACTCCCACAGCCGTCTCCCTCAGGGATAGGAGGGTCATTCGAGGACTCGTACATAGGTTCGAAGTTAGGCGCGACGGCCCCCTGAGCAGGTGGGATGCCAGTGCGCTGTGGAGGAAAGAGCAACGGATTGCCGTCTGTGGACGACGAGGCGCCGGGGTGAGCAGGCACAGGCGGGCCGCTCGCCTAGGCTTGGCCCCCGTGACGACAGCGGTGGCCAGGACCGGCGGCAGTGGGGGCCCGGGCGACGACTCGGGCCGAAGCTCACCGGCTCCTGACAACGACCCGCGCGAGGCCTCCTCGCACTTTGCCCAGCGCTCGGGCGAGTCCCTCGGCGCGTTCGCGGAGCGGATGGGCCTGCAGCAGTCGGCGGAGCGCCCTCCGCTCGGGCAGTACCTCGCCGAGCTCTGGGGTCGCCGGCACTTCATCGTCTCCTTCGCCAGTGCGCGCAACCTCGCCGTGTACAGCACCGCCCGCCTCGGGCAGGTCTGGCAGGTCCTCACGCCGCTGCTCAACGCCGCGGTCTACTACCTCGTGTTCGGCATCCTGCTGAAGACGAAGTCCGGCGTTCCCAACTACATCGCCTACCTCGTCTGCGGCATCTTCGTCTTCACCTACACGCAGCGTTCGGTCCAGAGCGGTGCCCGCGCCATCATCGACAACCTCGGCTTCATCCGGGCAATGCACTTCCCGCGGGCCACCCTGCCGCTGGCGCTGGTCATCATCGAGCTGCAGCAGTTGGCGGTCTCGATGGTGGTGCTGGCGATCATCGTGCTGCTGACCGGCGAGCCGCTGACGTTCGCCTGGCTCCTCGTGTTTCCCGCCCTGCTGCTGCAGACGATGTTCAACGTCGGCGCCAGCTTCGTGATGGCACGCATCGGCGCGAACATCCCGGACGTCAGCCAGCTGCTCCCGTTCATCCTGCGCACCTGGCTCTACCTCTCGGGCGTCTTCTACTCGATCCAGGACAAGGCCAAGGACGCACCCCACCTCATCAAGTTCCTACTCGCAGCCAACCCGGGCTCCGTCTACATCGAACTCATCCGCGACGCCCTGCTGCGGGAGCACAACGCCGGGCCGCACACCTGGCTGTACGCGATCGTCTGGGCGGTCGTCGGCCTGCTCGTCGGCTTCACCGTCTTCTACCGAGGGGAGGAGACCTATGGCCGCGGCTGAGACGGACACCCGCTTCCGGTTCGCTGAACCGGGCGCCAGCGACACACCCTCGGCACCGGTGGAGTCCTCCACCCCGTGGCCCTTCGACGTGCCTCCGACGGTGGTGGTCGACGACGTCCATGTCGTCTACCGCGTCTACGGCAGTGGGACGGGCAAGGGCAACGCCGCCAACGCGTTCCGCCGCATCCTGCGTCGGCAGAATGCCCCCACCCTGCGCGAGGTCCACGCCGTCAAGGGCGTCAGCTTCACCGCGTACGAGGGTGAGGCCATCGGGCTCATCGGCCGTAACGGGTCGGGCAAGTCGACGCTGCTACGGGCGATCGCCGGCCTCCTGCCGCCCGAGCGCGGGACCGTCTGGACGCGGGGCAAGGCGAGCCTGCTCGGCGTCAACGCGGCCCTCATGAACGACCTGAGCGGGGAGCGCAACGTCGAGCTCGGCTGTCTCGCGATGGGCATGACGCCCCAGCAGGTCAAGGATTCCTACGAGGACATCGTCGACTTCGCCGGCATCGGAGACTTCATCTCGTTGCCCATGCGCACCTACTCCTCCGGGATGGGAGCACGCCTGCGGTTCGCGATCGCAGCCGCACAGTCCCACGACGTGCTGCTCATCGACGAGGCGCTGGCGACGGGCGATGCGGAGTTCCGGCAGAAGAGCGAACGCCGCATCGCCGAGTTGCGCGAGGAGGCCGGCACCGTGTTCCTCGTGAGCCACTCGCTAGCCGTGGTCCGCGAGACCTGCGACCGCGCGATCTGGCTGGAGGACGGCCGGATGCTGATGGACGGCCCCGCCGACGACGTCGTGGATGCCTACGAGGCGCGCTACGACCCGAAGGGCACCACCCGCACGACGATCCCGCTCTACCCGCTCCTGCCCCCGAGCGGCGCCGACCCGACATCCGAGGAATGGTTCGACATGGCAACCGAGGACGACCTGCGCCGCATCGTGCGCGAGGAGATCGTGGCCCTGCTCACCCGCGAGGACTCGCCGCTGGCCGTCGACAACGACGACTTCGACCCGCAGCAGCCACGCAAGGGCGGTCGTCGTCTCGGCCTGACGCGCGCGGTCTACCGGGCCTACTCCCAGTCGCGCAAAGCGATGGCGCTGCTCTCCGGCGACGGGCAGCCCGGGCCAGGAACGGCGTCGACCGCCTCCCCCAGCGAGAGCGGTCCCGGTAGCACTGCAGGTAGCAGTGTGGGCAGCACCTCACGCAGCGACGCGAACACCGGCGACGAGACCACGAACGCCGCCCACTCCGGCTAGCCGAGCTCGTCGAAGAGCCGCTCCCAGCGCTCGAAGACGACCGCCGGGTCATACCGCTGGACGGCGACCTGGCCAGCGGCCCCCAGCCGCCGGCGCAGTTCGAGGTCGGACATGAGCCGTTCGAGCGCGCCGGCCAGCCCGGCAACGTCGTTCTTGTCGACCAGCAGCCCGGTCTCGCCGTCCTGCACCATCTCGCGCAGCCCGGGGCCGCAGTCGAAGGCAACCACGGGCAGGCCATTGGCCATGGCCTCGGCAACGACGACGGGCAGGCCCTCGAAGTCGGAGGGCAGCGCGAAGACAGCCGCTGCCTGCAGTTCGGCGCGCACGTCGTTGCTCGGCCCTGCGACCTCGACGCAGCCGTCGAGCCCCAGCCGGGTCACCTGCGCGCGCAGTTCGGCCTCCAACGGGCCGGCACCGACGAGTCGCAACCGCCACCCGGGGTGCCGGTCCGCGAGCAGCGCCCAGGCGTCGATGAGGGCGGCCTGGTTCTTCTGGGCGTCGTAGCGGCCGACGGTGAGGACCACTGGCGCGGTGAGCGCGGCAGGCGGCCCGACCTCCATCGACAGCGGGTTGGGCATCGCCTCGACGTGCTGGAACCCGTCGGCCCGAAAGGCCGCTGCATCCTCCTCTGTGAGCGTGAGGAGCCGGTCTGCCCCGCGGTAGTAGCGGTCCATGCGCGCGTAGCGCAGCGATCCCTCCGACGCCGGCGTCAGCCCCTTCGACGCCGAGTAGTCCTCGTGCGACTGGACCACCAGCCGCACGCGGCTGAGGTCGCAGCCGCTGAGCCACCGCATCGCCCACACCTGCATGCAGATGACGATCGTGCCCGGCTCGCGGGTGATGGCCCCGGACAGCCGGCGGACTGCCTCGCGCCGCATCCGCGTGCGCTGCCGGCGACGCGGCAGGTCGAACCGGTTGAGGCGGGAGGGGAGGCGTCGACCCGGCTCGAAGCCCTCGTCGTAGAGCGTCCACGCGCGATATCCACGAACGGCGAAGTCGTGGTGCGGCTCGTCGTGCCGGATCCCGACCAGCTCGACGTCGTGACCGCGCTCGGCGAAGCCGGCGGCGAGGGCATGCCCGACGCGCTGCACACCGCCGAGGGTGTCGATGGAGTTGGCGACGATCACGACGCGACGCCGTTCGGCGGGGGGCTCGTCCGCCACCGGCGCGGGCACGCCGAAGACGGCCTCGACCGCGGACTCGCTGGCATGCCCGGTCTCGTAGTCGGTGTACCGGTCGACGAAGTCGCGGTAGCGGGCGGCGAAGCGGGTCTGTAGCTCGGCGTCGGGCAGCGCCAGCAGGTCGAGCAGCTCGGGTGCCGTCATCGCGACCGGGCCGGGGGCTTCGGCAAGCAGGTCGAAGTAGGTGCCTCGCTGGTCGCGGACGTAGTCGTCGTAGTCGTAGGGAAAGAAGACGACCGGTCGTCCCGTCGTCACCCAGTCGAACATGACCGACGAGTAGTCAGTAACGAGGACGTCTGCGGCGAGCATCAGGTCGGTCACGTCGTGATGGCCGCTGACGTCGCGGACGCTGTCGTGCAGCCCCTCGGGCGCGCTCCACTCGTCGAGGTAGTGGGTGCGCACCAGCAGGATCGCGTCCGGGAAGCGCCGGGCGAACTCGGCAGGGTCAAGAGGCAGCGAGAACGGCGTCCCGGCCTTCCGCGCGGCGTCACGGAACGTGGGCGCGTAGAGCACGACGCGCTTGCCGTCCGGCAGCCCTAAGCGGTGCCGGACCGCGCGGACGTCGCCCGGCGTGTGGCGGACGAGCCGGTCGTTGCGCGGGTAGCCGACGCGGAGGACCTCCCCCGTGTAGCCGAACGCCGAGGTGAGCCGCTCCTCGGTGTAGCGCGACGGCGCCACAAACCAATCCCAGCGCTCGGCCATCCGGCGCAGCCGCGCTCGGTCGGCGCCGCTGCCGCGCTTGAAGGTCGGCTCGTCGAAGCCCATCGTCTTCAGGGGCGTGCCGTGCCAGGTCTGCAGGTAGCGCTGCTCGGGCCGCTTAGTCACCCATCGGGGCCAGCCCTGGTTGTCGACCCACACCTCGCTGGTGGCCAGCGCCAGCGCCCAGCGCCAGCTGCCGCGCCGCACTCTCCTCGCCGACGCGGGGAAGCCGGCGGTGGTGTCGGCGTAGGACCAGGTCACCTGCCACGGGGCCCCGGAGCGGACGAGTGCCTCGTAGACGTACTTCGGGCTGTCGCTGTACTGCCGCCCCAGGTGGCTCTCGAACAGCGCGGTGCCCGGACGCACCGGCAGCCGCTGCGCGAGCCGGAAGACCAGGTCGGCGGGCGGACGGCGGCGGGCGATGGCCGCGCCGACACGGGCGGCACGGCGCAGGCGCCCGGCGTAGCCGGAGCTTCTGGCACGCCGGACGAGCGCACCCGTCGACGTGACCGCGGCAGCGGCGGATGGGAACTGCAGGGTCAGGACACCCCGCTGCTCGGTCAGTCCCCAGCTGCGTCCCAGCAGCGGGGCCCAGCGGGTTCCGAGCGTCCCGAGGTCGAGTGGGAGCACGTCGCGGTCGGCGAGGTCGAGCGCGAGCCGCACGCGCCGGGTCTCGCCCTGCAGCGTCGCCTCGATACGCAGGACGGGCCCTGAGCCCAGCGCAAGGTCGACCGGTCGCAGCGCCTGCGCGACGGCGGCCAGGTCCACGGGGACGTCGAAGCCCCACGGCTCCGCCGGTGAGGCCGGCTTGACGGCGGACAGCGGGCGAGACCACCGCAGTCGCCCCAGCGCACCGCGCACCACGAGGAGCAGCTCGGGGTCCCCACCCCACAGGCGACCACCGACGTCCCACAGCCGGCCGGTGAGGCGCAGCTCGCCGCTGGGCTCCTCGAGCGCAACGTGTGTGACGACCGCGCCGATCGGGACGAGGGAGAGCGGAGCGCTCAGCCAGCCGGTGTCCGACAGGTCGAGGTCGGCGCCGGCCAGCTCCCGCGCCTCCCAGCGCAGGTGCCGCACCCCGTCGTCCTCGCCCGCGACGACCGGGAAGTCGACCTGGCCGGTGACATAGAACCTCGCCGCCTGCAGCACCCGGGGAAGGTCGCGGGCCGCGACGACGAAGGCCGCCAGGCGCGAGGGCCGATGCGCGTCGGGGGCCGAGGCCAGCACCGGCGGCAAGCCATCGGGTCGCGGCTCTGTCAGGTAGTCGGCGACGAGGTCGAGCAGCCGGGTCCGCTGTTCCGGGGGGTAGGTCAGGACGTCCTCGAGGAAGAGCTTGAGGTCGTGGTTGAGGAACTTGCGGTCCTTGGCCCCCTGCAGGTGCGCCGCGACGCCCGCCTCCCGCAGGTACGCGTCCGAACGCCGGTGCACCTCCATCCGGTCGGCCCAGTTGCGCAGGTCGAAGCGGCGGTGGCTGATCGAGGCCGGCGCGCTCTCGTCGGCGATGTGCCAGATGTAGACGGGGGCGGCCGTGATGGCGATGCGCGCGGCTGTCACATAGGCGCTGGTCGAGAAGAGCAGGTCCTCGTAGTGCAGGCCCTCCGGGAAGCGCAGCCCGTGCTCGTCGAGGTAGCTACGCAGGTACAGCTTGTTGGTCGACAGCGTGTCGTAGAGCTGGTCGGGCCGGTCCGCGAGGTCGGTGATGACGTCGTCGGCCTCGTAGAGGTAGCGGTACCAGCGCTCGTCACGCCCCGTCGCCAGATGCCGTCGGATGCACAGTCCGGCCGCGACCGGCGCGGCTTCCCGCTCGGCGGCGGCGAGCAGCGCGGCGCAGGCACCCGGGGGCAGCACGTCGTCACTGTCGAGAAACATCACGTAGCGGCCCTGCGCGGCGTCGATCCCGACGTTGCGCGGCCGGCTGCAGCCGCCGCTGTTGGTGGGGAGGGTCAGAGCCCGAACGACGCAGCTCGGCGTGCTGCGCGTCTGCGCGAGGTGGCGGGCGACGTCTCCGGAGCCGTCGGTCGAGGCGTCATCGACGACGATGACCTCGAGGGTCCGACCAGTGGGAAGCTGCTGAGCCACCACGGAGTCGACGGCGGCGGGCAGTCGAGCAGCGTCGTTGTAGACGATGACAACGACCGTGATGTCGGCGCTCATGCGTCACCGTCGCTCTGCCGTTCGGGATGGCTCTGCCGTTCGGGATGGCTCTGCCGTTCGGGCACCAGGAAGCCCGCGCCCCACGTGAGGTGCATGGTGGCCAGCACCGCCGGCATCAGCGAGCGGACGCGCCACGGTTGCTGCCGGGTGATCGCAAAGCCTCCGAGGGTCACGAGCGCGCCATACCCCGCGGGCGCTGCCCAACCCAGCCGCAGCAGGCGGGCCCAGCCCGGGTGGCGGTCTGCTGTCACCTGGGCCGTCACCCCCATCGCGGTCCCGAGGGCGATGCCAGCGACAGCGACCGGGGCCGCGAGGTAGCGCGGCGAAGCAGTGTCGGGATAGGTGCGCACGACGTGGCGCCGCCACTGTCCGGTGTGGAAGAACTGCCGAGCGAGGGCCCGCCAGGTGGCGCGGGGACGGTAGGTCACCGACAGCGTCGGGGAGTACCAGATCGTGCGCCCGCTGGTGCGGATGCGGTAGTTCAGCTCCCAGTCCTGCGCGCGGCGAAAGCGCTCGTCGAAGCCGCCGAGCTCCTCGAGCACCTCACGGCGGAAGACTCCGAGGTACACGCTCTCGGCCGGGCCCTCGGCGCCGCCGACGTGAAACTTGGCGCCGCCCACCCCGAGCGGGCTGCGCATCGCACAGGCCACGGCTTGCTGGAGCGGCGCGGTCCCCTCCGCCGCCATCGTCCCTCCGACATTGGCAGCCCCCGTGTCCTCCAGCAGCCGGACAGCCGAGCGGATGTAGCCGTCAGAGAGGAGACCGTGCCCGTCCACGCGCACGACGATGCTGTGGCGGCTGGCGCGCAGGGCGGCGTTCAGGCCCGAGGGTGTCGCGCCGGTCGGGTTGGGCACGACGCGGACCCGCTCGTCCGCGGCAGCGAGCTCGGCGGCGATCGCCTCGGTGCGATCGCGTGACGGTCCCACCGCGAGCACCACCTCAAGCTCGCCCGGGTAGTCCTGGGCGAGCACGCGGGCGACCGCCTCGGCGAGGTGGGTCTCCTCCTCGAGCACCGGCATGATCACCGAGACCGGAGGCCAGACGACGGTGTCGTCACCTCCCGCCGCCGGGCTGTCGTCGTCCATCGGGCGTCTGGCAGCCATGCCGCGGAGGGTATCGCGGGGTATCGTCGCGGCCCGATGGCTTCCGGCGCCCGACCTGCTACCCCGCGGCTCGACTCCCTGACGGGGCTGCGGTGGTTCGCCGCGCTCGCGGTGTTCGTGCACCACTTCCACGGCACGTCTCCGACCACCGGCCTCGCGAAGGTCCCGCTGATCTACCCGGAGACCGAGTACGGCGCGGCAGGCGTGACGTTCTTCTTCATCCTGTCCGGCTTCGTGCTGGTGTGGTCGTGGCGCGAGGGCGGTGAGAGGTCCCAGTTCTACTGGCGACGCGTCGCGCGCATCTACCCCTCGCACCTGGCCGGCATCGTGCTGGCCGTTCCGGTCTTCTACTTCGCCTCCGGACAGCCCCTGACGTGGACCGCGCTGCTCTCGGTCTTCCTCGTGCAGGCGTGGGTGCCCCGGCTCCAACCGACCTTTCCCGGCAACCCGGTGTCGTGGACGCTGTCGTGCGAGGCCTTCTTCTACGCCATGTTCCCCTTCCTCGTCGCCCCGCTGCAGCGCCGCACCAACCGGCAGCTGCTGGGACTGCTGGCCGGGCTGGCGGTAGTGGTCGTTGCGGTGTCAGCGGTCGTCCTCGCCCTCCTCACGGGCAAGGACCAGACCTGGGCGTTCCGGACTCCGCTCTTCACCCTCTGGCAGTTCGTGCTCGGCATGACGCTCGCGACGGTCATGCGGCGGGGGTGGCGGCCGCCGGGGTGGCTGTGGGGGTGGATCGCGCTGATCCTGCTCTGGGTGATCGTCCAGATCCCGGTGCGCTTCGCCATCCGGGCCCAGCTGCCGGCGCTCGACTTCGGCCTGCAGGTCGCCGACCGGCTCGTCACGCCGCTGCTCTTCGCCGGCGCCATCGGGGCCGCCGCGCTCCTGGATATCGACGGGCGCCGCAGCATCTTCCGGTGGCGGCCCCTCGTGCTGCTCGGCGCCTGGAGCTACTGCTTCTACCTCGTCCACCAGACCGTGATCCGCTGCTTCCAGCTCACCATCGGCCCGCAGCCCGAGGGCAACCGGAACATCGGCCTCCTCATCCTCGTTGGAGTCCTGGCGGTGGCGGCAGCGGCTGCTCTCTACTACGCCGTCGAGCAGCCGTGCGAGCGACGCATGCGCGAGTGGGCGCGCCGGCGCGCGGATGACAGGGCTGACCGGAGGCGCCCCCCGCTGCCCGTGAGCGAGCAGCCGGCGGCGAGCGAGCCGGTGACGGAGCCGACGGGCGGCTCGGCACGTGAGTCGGCGAGCAAGCCGGCGAAGACCAACGGGATGTAAGAGATCGGCGCCTGCACCTCGCGGGTCGTCCGGCCAGCTCGCGACCGGGCGTGAGTGGTGATCACCGCGGGTAGGCTCGAAGGCCACCCGGGGAGGCGTGTTCTCCCCGACACACGACCGACAGAGACACGACCGACAGAGACACGACCACCAAGGAGGGGCTGACCAGCCATGCGCGATCACGCGATGCGACGAGCCCTGGCCTTCGTCGCGACGATCGTGAGCGCGCTCGTGCTCGTCGTCAGCGGCGGCGGCTGGGCCGCTCTGACCTACTCCTCCGGCCGCATCCACCGCAACGACGTCTTCAAGGGGCTCAACGAGCAGGACCGGCCGACCAAGAACCCCGCGACCGGTGACGCGGTCACCTACCTGATCGTTGGCTCGGACAACCGCGAGGGCCTGACGCCCCAGCAGATCAAGAAGCTGCATGTCGGCCGCGCCACAGCCGACAACGGCTCGGGGCAGCGCTCCGACACGATGCTGCTGCTGCACATCAGCGCGGACCGTGACCGCGCCATCGTCGTCAGCCTGCCGCGCGACAGCTACGTGACGATCCCTCCGCACGAGTCGAACGGCGAGCAGGTGGGCGTCACCCACAACAAGCTCAACGCCGCGTTCGCCTTCGGCGGCGCCCCCCTGTTGGTCCGCACCGTCGAGCAGAACACCAACGTCCGCATCGACCACTACGTCGAGGTCAACTTCAACGGCTTCGTCGACATGGTCGACGCTCTGAACGGCGTCAACGTGTGCGTCCGCCAGCCCATCAAGGACCAGAAGGCCGGCCTCGACCTGCAGCCCGGCCTGCAGCACATGGACGGCATCGAGGCGCTGAAGTACGTCCGCGCCCGCTACTTCGACGGCAAGGGCGACATCGGTCGCATGCGCCGCCAGCAGGCCTTCATCGGGGCGATGTTCCAGGAGGCCACGAGCGCCGGCGTCCTCTTCAACCCCGTCAAGCTGCTCTCCTTCGTCAACGCCGCCCTCGACGCCGTCGACGCCGACCCCGGTCTGTCCCGCTCGGACGTTGTCGACCTCGCTCAGCAGCTGCGCAACGTGTCCGCCAACCGAATCGTGTTCGCCACCGTCCCGATCGCCAACGAGGACTACCGTCCCGGCGGCGTCGGCTCGGCGGTGCTGTGGGACGAGACGCTCTCCCAGCGGCTCTTCAGCGACATCGAGAACGACCGGCCGATCAACTCCCCGACGCCGACTCCCTCACCGTCGGCCACCCCGGCCGTCGTCGCCGAGGTGCCACCGTCGGAGATCTCGGTGAAGCTGCTCAACGCCGCTGGCACCTCCGGTCTCGCCACGCGCGCCGCCGACGACTTCCGCGCGGCCGGCTTCCGCATCGTCGGCTCCCCCGGCAACGCGGACACGACGGGGATGACCAGCACTGAGGTCCGTTACGACCCTCGCTGGAGCCGTTCGGTCAAGACCCTCCAGGCAGCCCTGCCCGACGCGACCTTCACTCAGGTCGACGGTCTCGGGGGCACCTTCCAGGTGCTGCTCGGCTCCGACTACTCCGGCCTCAAGCCCGTGACCGTGGCGTCGGCAGCACCGACCCCGTCCGCCAGCGGCACGAGCACCGCGGGCGGGACGATCGAGACCCACACCGCCGCCGAGGAGAAGTCGTGCAGCGTCGGGTAGCGACGCAGCGGCGTTCCGGCTCGGGGGTGACGGCGTGAGCGGCCCCGACGAGCCGACCCACGTCATCTACCGATCAGACCCGCCGCCGCCCAACCCTCGCGAGGCGCAGCCGCTACCCCGCCGGCGCCGGCGGTTCCGGTGGGTCCGATGGCTGGTGGCCGTCATCGCCGTGGTGCTCGTGGCGCTGCTGGTCGTCGCGGCGCTGGCATGGCTGCGCGTCGACAAGGTGACCGCCTTCAGCTCGGGAGACCGCCCCGCCGCCGCTGCGGGGACGAACTACCTGATGGTGGGCTCCGACGGCCGCGAGCAGCTGACTCCGCAGCAACGGCGAGAGCTGCATACCGGGCGAGCGGAGGGTCAGCGCACCGACACGATCCTGCTGCTGCACGTGCCGGACAACGGCGGACCCTCGGTGCTGGTCAGCCTGCCCCGCGACTCCTACGTGCCGATACCGGGGCACGGACGCAACAAGCTCAACGCGGCGTTCGCCTTCGGGGGCGCGCCTCTCCTGGTCACCACCGTCGAGAATGTGACGGGGCTGCGGATCGACCACTACGTGCAGATCGGTTTTCTGGGCTTCGTCGACATGGTTGACGCGGTCGGCGGCGTGCAGGTGTGCCCGAAACGGGCGATGAACGACACGAAGGCCGGGCTGCACATCCAAGCCGGCTGCCAGACGGTCACCGGTCCCACAGCTCTGGCGTATGTCCGCGCGCGGTACTCCGATCCCCGCGGGGACCTCGGCCGGGTCGAGCGGCAGCGTGAGGTGCTGGGCGCGATCAGCGACAAGGCCACGAGCCCCACCACCCTCCTGCTGCCGTGGCGGCTCGGCAGCCTCGCGCTCGCGGCCGGCGACTCCCTGACCGTCGACGACGCGAGCGGTCCCCTCGATGTCGCGCGCTGGGCGCTGGCCATGCGGGCCGTTGCGGGGTCCTCCGGTGTCCGCACGACTGTCCCGGTGGCGGACCCCGACTACCACACGCCTGTGGGATCGACTGTGAAGTGGGACCGTCAGGCCGCGCTGCGGCTTTTCGACGACCTCAAGCACGACCGCACACCTGCCTCCGGCTCCTGAGCGAACAGCTCCCACGACCGCCTTGCGGCTTGGCTGACCGCGATGGCACTGACTTGTCCTCCAGGCGCTGCTGTCGCTGCCGATAGGTAGGCGTCACAAGTGCCCGAGGAGGAGGCGGCCCATGCTGAGCGCCGGGCCCTGGCTCGCCCTCTTCGCCGCAGCGGTGGTCCTCGGACGGCTCACTGTGCCCGCGACAGCCTCGCTCGCCCTTATCTGGCCCGCCGCGGGAGTCGGGGCGCTGTGGCTGCTCGCCGCTCGCCAACGTGACCGCGAGCGACGCTCCGGAGCGACGATGGCACGCGTCGCAGCCGTGGGAATCGCCGTGTCCACGGTGACTCTGAACGCCTGGACGGGAGCGCCACTCCGGTCTGCCGTCGTCTTCGGGGTGGCCAACGTCGTCCAGGCCGCTGTCCTCGCGGCCGTTCTGGAGCGATGCGGCGCAGTGGCCCGCGGGCGGGTCGTCCTACGGCAGCCACGCGACATCGGGTCGGCCCTCGCAGCTGCGACCGCCGCTGCCTGCGCCAGCGCCCCGCTCACGGCACTCGCCTCCCCCGCTGCCGACGGTGCGGGCCACCTGCTGCGCTCCGTCGGGCTCGTCCTGACGCGCAACGGCACGAGCGCGCTCATCGTCGTGGTCATCGTCGCAGCCCTGTCCTCTACCCCGCCCGTCCGTCGGCCTCGCCTCATGGAGGCCGGGATCTGCCTGCTGTCCTCCACGGTGGCCTACCTCGTCGTCTTCGACCCCCGCGTCGAGCTGCCGATGACGTGGCTCCTCGTGCCGTTCACCGTCTGGGCCGGCGCGCGGCTCGGCCTGCGCTTCACCGGTCTGCACGTGAGCTGGACGGCGTCGCTCGCCATCGCCTACACCCTGGCCGACCATGGCCCCTTCGTGACGCTCGGCCGGCCGGACCTGCGGGCCGTGTCGGCACAGGGCTTTCTCGCGATGCTGGCGCTGCTGGGAGCCCACCTGGCACTGGTCGACCAGGAGCGGTGGTCGGCTCTGACGGCCGCCCTCCGGGGGCAGCGCAGCCTCCGCCAGCTGCTGGAGAGCGCTCTGGTCGGCAACGCAGTGGTCGCGCTCGACGGTGCGCGCCACGGTGTCGTCGACTGGGCTAACCCCGCCTTCTGCCGGCTGATGCGGGTCGCCGAGCCGGCCGGACGAGCCCTGTCCGAACTCGTCGCGCTCGAGTCAGCTGGGGACATCGCCGAGGTGCTCCAGGGGCTCGACCGGGACGGGGAGTGGCAGGGCGAGCTGCGGCTGCGCAGCCGGGACGGCTCGATCTCCTGGGTCGAGGTGGCCGCCGTCCGCGACCCCTCCGACGTTGCCCGCGCGACCGTTCAGCTGGTGGACATCACGGCTCGCAAGGACGTCGAAGCGTCCCTGGAGCGGCTGGCTCTGCACGACGCGCTCACCGGGCTGCCCAACCGGCTCCTGCTGCGGGACAGCCTGCAGCGGATGCTGGACGCTGCGCGCCGCTCGGGGACGTCGGTAGGAGTGATCTTTCTCGACCTCGACCACTTCAAGCGGGTCAACGATGCCTTCGGCCACGCAGCGGGAGACGACCTACTCATCGAGGTCGGCCAGCGCCTGCGCTCGGCCGCGCGCGCTGGAGATCTCGTAGCCCGCATCAGCGGCGACGAGTTCGTCGTCGCCGCCGCGGAGCTGAACAGCCCGGCGGAAGCGCGGACGCTGGCCGACCGGCTGCTGGCCTGCTTCGATGCGCCGTTCGCCGTGGCCGGCTCCAGCATCCGGGTCACGACCAGCGGCGGCATCGCACTCGGCGCGGCCTCGAGCAGTCCGGAGGAGCTGCTCGACCGCTCCGATGGCGCCCTCTACCAGGTCAAGCGTCATGGCCGAGGGGCGATCGCGGCTTCGGACGACTCCCTCCCCCAGTCGCTTCGCGAGCTCGCCTCGATCGCCGAGGACATCCGGCACGCTGTCGCCCGCGATCAGTTGCGGGTGCGCTACGAGCCGATCGTTGACACCGCTTCCGGCTCGGTGGTGGGCCAGGAGGCCGTGCTGGACTGGCACCACCCGACCCTCGGCGTCCTCTCCGGGCGTGGGCACGCCGCGCCGTCCCTGCACCATCCCTCGCACGACTCGTGGCTGCGCCTGGCACAGCAGGCCGGGGTCCTCGAGGACGTGGCCACACTGCTGCTGCAACGCGCCTGCTCCGAGGCGACCACCTGGCCGACGCCCCGAGCCGTCCACGTCGACGTCGTCTCCTCGCAGGCTCTGACGCTCGACCTTCTGCCCCTGGTGGCCGACGCCCTCTCCTCGACTGGCCTAGAGCCGCGCCGCCTGGTGCTGGAGTTCTCCGAGTCTCAGGTCGTCGCGAACGGCGAAGCCCTGGTGCCTGTCCTGAGGCGGCTGCGGGAGCTGGGAGTGCGGGTCGGCGTCGACCATTTCGGGACGGCGTCGACGCGGCTGGCGGTGCTGGCGCAGCTGCCCCTCGACGTCGTGAAGCTGTCGGCTGACCTCGTCGCAGGCCTCGACCCGAGCCGTTCGTCGGGCGCGCCGGGAGCCCGTGCGGTCGCACGAGGTGTGATCGCCGCCGCTCAGGAGCTGCAGTGGGAGGTGGTCGGCACGGGCGTCGCGAGCGCCGCCGCCCTGGAGACGCTGCGGCAGCTCGGCTGCCGGCAGGCGCAGGGAGCCGCGTGCGATGGCCGGACGGTGCCGTCGCAGTCCCGTCACAGCTGGGACGAGAGCGCGCTGGCCACCACCCGGCCGGAGTAGAGGCAGCCGCCGAGGAAGGTGCCCTCCAACGCTCGGTAGCCGTGCATCCCGCCGCCGCCGAAGCCAGCCGCCTCCCCCGCTGCGAACAACCCCTCCACCGGCTGCCCGGCAACGTCCAGCACCCGGCCGCCGAGGTCGGTCTCGAGGCCGCCCAGCGTCTTGCGGGTCAGCACCGACAGTCGCAGCGCCACGAGCGGACCGTGCGCAGGATCCAGCAGGCGGTGCGGCGCGGCGACGCGCACGAGCCGGTCGCCGACGTAGCGGCGCGCCGCTCGCACCGCTGTGAGCTGCGCGTCCTTGCCGAACGGCGCTGTCGCTTCGTCATCGCGTGCCCTGACCTCGCGCTCGACCTGGGCGGGATCGAGCAGCTCCTGCCCGGTCAGCGCGTTCATGCCGGCCACCAGCTGCGGCAGGTCGTCGGCCACCACGGCATCGCCACTCGCGTCGAGGATGCGTTGCAGGGGGGTGGGGACCTCGGTCCTGGCGCGGGCGAGGACGCCTCGCCAGGAGCGGCCGGTGAGGTCGGGGTTCTGGTCGCTGCCAGACAACGCGAACTCCTTGCCGGCGATCTCCCGAGTCGCCACGAACCAGCTGTGGTCGTGCCCCGTCGAGCGCAGGTGGGCGAGCGTGCCGAGGGTGTCGAACCCCGGGTAGAACGGCGCTGGCAGCCGGTGCCCCGTGGCGTCCAGCCACAGGGCCGAGGGACCGGGCAGGATCCGGATGCCGTGCCGCGGCCACACCGGGTCGGGCGCGTGCACCCCCTCGACGTAGTGCCACATCCGGTCGCCGTTGATGGTGCGGGCACCGGCCGTCACCGCCGCCCGCACACCGGAGCCGTCGACGTGAGCCGGCACCCCCGCGAGCATGCGGGACGGAGGCGTCCCCAGACGTGCGGGCCACAACGAGCGCACCCGCTCCTCGTCGCCACCGAGACCGCCGCTGGTGAGGACGACAGCCTGAGCTGCCAGCTCGAAGTCGCCGACCACCTCACGCGATGACGTCTCGCCGCGCCGTGCGTCCGTGGCGACCAGCCGGTGACCGCGCACTCCGGTCACCCGCCGACGGCCGCCCTCGACAACGGAGACCACCAACTCCGCGACGCGGTGGCGCGGGAGCAGCGTGACGAGGCCGCGGTCGACAGCATCGCGCACCCGCTGCAGGAAGGGCTCGAGCACACCCGGGCCGGTGCCCCACACGATGTGGAAGCGGGGCACCGAGTTGCCGGGCCCCAGGGCGCCGCTCCCGCCGCGCTCGGCCCAGCCAACGACGGGGAAGAAGCGCACACCGAGGGAGCGCAGCCACGCGCGCTTCTCCCCCGCGGCGAACTCCACGTAGGAGCGGGCCCACTCGCGTGGCCAGTGGTCCTCCGGCCGGTCGAAGCCAGCTGTGGCCTCCCAGTCCCGCCAAGCCAGTTCGACCGAGTCCCGCACGCGCAGCCGCCGCTGCTCCGGGCTGTCGACGAGGAAGAGGCCGCCGAAGGACCACCAGGCCTGGCCGCCAAGGGACCCCTCACCCTCCTGGTCCAGCAGCACGACCCGGTGCCCCGCCTGGACCAGCTCGGCGGTGACGACCAGCCCCGCCAGGCCGGCACCGACGACCACGACGTCCGCCGTGGCTGCGGCGTTCGTCCCGTCGGCGTGCGTCACTACGCGCTGCTCGGTGCTACTTCAGCAGCTGGCGGGCCATCACCAGTCGCTGGATCTGGTTGGTGCCCTCGTAGATCTGGGTGATCTTCGCGTCGCGCATCATGCGCTCGACCGGGTAGTCCTTGGTGTAGCCGTAGCCGCCCAGGAGCTGAACGGCGTCCGTGGTGATCTCCATGGCGGCATCTGCGGCGTAGCACTTGGCGGCGGCGCCGAAGAACGTCAGGTCGGGGTCGTTGCGCTCGCTCTTGCTGGCGGCGACGTAGACCAACTGGCGCGCCGCCTCGAGCTTCATCGCCATGTCGGCGAGCATGAACTGCACGCCCTGGAACTCCGCGATCGCCTTGCCGAACTGCTGGCGCTCCTTGACGTAGCCGGTGGCGAAGTCCAGCGCCCCCTGCGCGATCCCGACGGCCTGCGCGCCGATGGTGATGCGAGTGTGGTCCAGCGTGCGCAGCGCGATCTTCAGGCCCTCGCCGAGCTCGCCCACCAGCCGGTCGCCAGGGATGCGGCAGGAGTCGAAGCGCAGCTCCCGCGTCGGCGAGCCCTTGATGCCGAGCTTCTTCTCAGGCTCCCCGAAGCTGAAGCCGGGGTCGCCCTTCTCGACGACGAACGCCGAGATGTTGCGGCCCCTGGGGCCGTCGGGGTCGGTGACCGCCAACACCGTGTAGTACTCGCTGACGCCGGCGTTGGTGATCCACGACTTCTGGCCGTCGAGCACCCACTCGTCGCCGTCCCGCCGTGCTCGGGTGCGCATCGCGGCGGTGTCGCTGCCGGCCTCCCGCTCGGACAGGCCATAGCTGAACATCGCCTCGCCGCGGGCCATCGGCGGCAGGTAGCGCTGCTTCTGCTCGTCGCTGGCGGCCAGCAGCAGCGGCATGCTCCCGAGCTTGTTGACCGCGGGGATCAGCGAGCTGGAGGCGCAGACCCGCGCGACCTCCTCGATGACGATGCAGACGGCCAGCGCGTCGGCTCCGACGCCGTCGTACTCCTCCGGGACGTGGGGTGCTGCGAAGTCCGAGGCCCGCAGGGCGTCGTAGGCCTCCTGCGGAAAACGGCTCTGCTCGTCCACCTCCGCCGCGTAGGGCTTGATCTTGTCCTCGGCGACGTCGCGGACAGCGGCACGCAGCGCCTCGTGGTCCTCGGACAGCTGGAAGAGGTCGAAGTCGGACATCGGTGTCCCTCCGGCGAGGTGGTCGGCAGAACCAGTCTTTGTTACCGAACAGTAGCGACGCTGGCGGACAGCTGCTCACCCACAGGGCGCGTGCGGGCGGCGTTCGGGAAGGGGTGCCGCGGCTAGGCTCGGCGCATGCGTCTGACGGTGATCGGCACGGGGTACCTGGGGGCGACGCACGCCGCCGCGATGTCCGAGCTCGGCTTCGAGGTGCTGGGCATGGACGTCGACCAGCGCAAGGTCGAGATGCTGCAGCGCGGGGAGGTGCCGTTCTACGAGCCCGACCTCGAGCCGCTGCTGCGCAAGCACGTCGAGAGCGGACGGCTGCGCTTCACGACCTCCTACGAGGAGGTCGCCGAATTCGGCGACGTGCACTTCGTGTGCGTCGGCACCCCGCAGCGCAAGGGCGAGTACTCCGCCGACCTCACCTACGTGCACAGCGCCGTCGACGGTCTCGCGCCCCACCTGCAGCGCGCCACCCTCGTCGTCGGCAAGTCGACGGTCCCGGTCGGAACGGCGCCCGCGGTGCTGACGCGGCTGCACGAGCTTGCGCCGGCGGAGGATGCCGTGCACCTGGCGTGGAACCCGGAGTTCCTGCGCGAGGGCTTCGCGGTGGAGGACACGCTGCGTCCCGACCGCATCGTCGTCGGGCTCGACCCGGCGACCGCCACCGAGGACGAGCCCGTCCTGCGGGAGGTCTACGGGACGGCGATCGCGTCGGGCACGCCGTTCCTGACCGTGGACTACGCGACCGCGGAGCTGGTCAAGGTGTCCGCCAACGCCTTCCTCGCCACCAAGATCTCCTTCATCAACGCCATGGCCGAGCTGTGCGAGGCGACCGGCGGTGACGTCACCAAGCTCGCCGACGCGATCGGCTACGACGCCCGCATCGGGCGGAAGTTCCTCAATGCCGGCATCGGCTTCGGCGGCGGCTGTCTGCCCAAGGACATCCGTGCCTTCATGGCCCGCGCGGGCGAGCTAGGGGTCGACCAGGCGCTGAGCTTCCTGCGCGAGGTTGACGCCATCAACATCCGGCGGCGCCAGCGGGTCGTCGAGCTCGCCCTCGGGCTGGTCGGTGGCAGCTTCCTCGGCACCCGGGTGGCCGTGCTCGGTGCGGCGTTCAAGCCCGACAGCGACGACACCCGCGACAGCCCGGCCCTGTCGGTTGCCGGGCTCATCCACCTGCAGGGGGGCGCCGTCAGCGTCTACGACCCCAAGGCCAACGACAACGCCCGGCGCGACTTCCCCACGCTGACCTACGCCGACAGCGCGATGGAGGCGTGCCGCGACGCCGACCTCGTCCTGCATCTGACGGAGTGGCGGGAGTTCCGCGAGATGGACCCCGAGGTCGTCGGCGAGGTCGTGCGGCAGCGGCGGCTGCTGGACGGGCGCAACGTCCTGGACGCCGACAGGTGGCGCGCAGCCGGCTGGACCGTCCGGGGGTTGGGCCGACCGTGAGCGCCCTGGGCGCGTGGGGAGACCGCGACGTCATCCGGCGGCTGCGCGACGATACGCGCGTATGGGCGGTCGTGGGGCTCTCGGACAACGCGCGGCGGCCGGCGCATGGCGTGGCCCGGTTCCTGCAGAGTCAGGGCAAGCGCATCGTGCCGGTGCACCTGAAGGCACGGCACACGCCGTTCGAGGTGCACGGCGAGCAGGGCTATCCCACACTCGCCGCCGCAAGGGAGGCCGTCGGTCCGATCGACGTCGTCGACGTCTTCGTCCGTGCCGAGCTGTGCGGGACGGTGGTCGATGAGGCCATCGGCATCGCCGCTCGCGCTGTCTGGCTGCAGCTCACCGTGGTCGACGAGGAGGCTGCGGCTCGGGCTCAGCGAGCAGGTCTCGACGTCGTGATGGACCGCTGCCCTGCCATCGAGTGGCCGAAGCTGCCGCGTTGAGCGCGACGCTTCCTGTCGAACTGACGACAAGCCGGCTGCTCCTGCGGCAGTGGCGTGACACCGACCGCGAGCCCTGGGCCGCGCTCGGCGCCGACCCGGTCGTCATGGAGCACTTCCCCTCGCTGCTCACCTCAGCGGCCAGCGACGAGTTCCTCGACCGGCAACGGAGCCTGCTGGCCGAGCGCGGGTACGGCCTGTGGGCGGTGCAGCTGCGAGACGTTGCCGCGCCCGACCCTGGGCACTTCCTCGGCTTCGTCGGGCTGGCCCATCCGCGCTTCACAGCCGCCTTCACGACCGCCGAGGACCCAGCCCTCGAGGTGGGGTGGCGCCTCGCTCGCGACTTCTGGGGGCGCGGCTACGCCACGGAGGCGGCCTCTGCGGCTCTCGACTACGCCTTCACGTCGCTACGACGCGAAGAGGTTGTCTCGTTCACCGCAACGACCAACCTGCGATCGCAGCGTGTCATGCAGCGGCTGGGCATGTGGCACGACGAGGGCGGCGACTTCGACCACCCCAACGTCGCCGACGACAGCCCGCTCAAGCGGCATGTGCTCTACCGCATCTCGCGGGAGCAGTGGCTCGACGGTGCGCCTCAACCGCGCACAGACAGCCAGCACGAGCGAGGCGGACGCTAGCTCGGTCAGGCCCCGGAGAGCCGCTCCCGCAGCGCTCGCCCCTTGGCACTGGCCGCCTCGCCGAGTGCCACCTGGAAGGCGACCATCCGTTGACGCAGGGCGATGTCGCTCGCCGCGAGGATCCGCACCGCCAGCAGGCCCGCGTTGCGCGCCCCACCGATGGCGACGGTCGCGACCGGGACTCCCGCCGGCATCTGCGCGATCGACAGCAGCGAATCCATGCCATCGAGAGTCGCGAGCGGGACGGGGACGCCGATGACCGGCAGTGGCGTGACAGCCGCGAGCATGCCGGGCAGGTGGGCCGCTCCGCCGGCTCCGGCGATGATCACGCGCAGGCCCCGGTCCGCTGCTTCGGTGCCGTAGGCGAGCATCTCGTGGGGCATCCGGTGCGCCGACACCACGTGCACCTCGTGGGGAACGTCGAACTCCGTGAGCGCCTCGGCAGCCGCCGACATCACCCGCCAGTCCGAGTCCGACCCCATGACGACACCGACGAGGGCTCCGGCGGCGTCGCCCCAGAGCGGGGGTGCGGTGGCGGGAGAGCTGGGGACGGCGGGGGGCGTCGCAGCGTCGTTCGTCACGCTGTCACTCCGTGATGTCGCCGCGCAGGTACGCCGCCGCGTGCCGCGCTCGCTCGAGCAGGTCGTGCGCGTCGCGGCCCACCGCGGTCACGTGGCCGACCTTGCGACCCGGGCGCACCTGCTTGCCGTAGACGTGCACCTTCAGTTCAGGGTCCCGGGCCATGACGTGACGGTAGGCCGGATAGAGGTCGGGGTAGTCGCCGCCGAGGACGTTGACCATGACCGACACGGGGGCGAGGGGACGCGGGTCGCCGAGCGGCAGGTCGAGGACGGCGCGGAGGTGGTTCTCGAACTGGGAGGTCACCGCTCCGTCGATCGACCAGTGGCCGGAGTTGTGAGGGCGCATCGCCAGCTCGTTGACGAGGATCCCGGTCGGCGTGCGGAACAGCTCGACCGCGAGGACGCCGGTGACGTCGAGGGCGCCGGCGATGCGCAAAGCGACCTCCTGCGCGTAGACCGCGACGTCGTCGTCGATGCGAGCCGGCGCCACCACCTCGCTGCAGATGCCGTCAACCTGCAGCGTCTGGACCACGGGGTAGGCGACGGCCTGGCCGTGAGGACTGCGCGCGACCATGGCGGCGAGCTCGCCGACGAAGTCCACCCGCTCCTCGGCGAGCAGCGCCCCTTGACCCCACCAGTCGCTCACATCGGCGGCGCTGCTGACCACCCGGACGCCGCGACCGTCGTAGCCGCCGCGGGGAGTCTTGACGACGACCTCGCCGCCCACGTCGGCCAGGAAGCGCTCGAGGTCCTCGGGAGTCTCGACCCGCTGCCACCGCGGGCACGGCAGCCCCAGCTCGGTCAGCCGCTGCCGCATGAGCAGCTTGTCTTGCGCGTGGGCCAGCGCCTGCGGCCCTGGTCGCAGGGTGACGCCCGCGTCAGCAAGGGCCGCGAGGTGCGGCTGCGGCACGTGCTCGTGGTCGAAGGTGACGACGTCACAGCCCTCGGCGAAGCGCAGCAGCGCCTCGAGGTCGTCGTGTCGTCCCTCATGCACATCCGGGATGACCTGGGCGGCGCTCTCGTCGGGGCCGGTGGCCAGCACCCGCAGCCCGATGCCCAGCGCCACCGCCGGCGGCGCCAGCATCCGCGCGAGCTGGCCCCCGCCCACCACACCGACGATCGGGAAGGTCACGACGGCACGGTAGCGGGCCGCCACGCGGAACGATCGCTGCCCTCGGGCACTTAGGCTTGGTCGGTGCCATCAGCCCCGTCGCCGCAGCCGCGTGCGGTCTTGTCTGCCTCCGCTGCTGGGTCCCGGGTCGAGGCGCTGCTCAGCCGGCTCGGCGTCTCGGCCGCGGTGCACCGGCTGGCCCGGGAGATCGCGAAGTTCGGCGTCGTCGGCTTGGTCGCCTTCGTGGTGGACGTCGGCGTCTTCAACCTGCTGCGCCTCGGGGCCCCCGGGGCACTGGGCGGCATGCTGGACGAGAAGCCGCTGACGGCCAAGACGGTGTCCACCATCGTCGCCACGACCGTCGCCTACTTCGGCAACCGGCACTGGACCTTCCGTCACCGGGGCCGGAGCAGCCTGCGTCGCGAGTACGTGCTGTTCTTCGCCCTCAACGGGGTCGGCCTGCTCATCGCGCTCACCTGCCTGGGCGTGTCGCACTACCTGCTGGGCTTCACCAGCCCGCTGGCCGACAACATCTCGGCGAACGTCGTCGGTCTCGGCCTCGGCACGCTGTTCCGCTTCTGGTCCTACCGGCGCTTCGTCTTTCCCGAGCTCGACCAGGAGCTGCGGGAGGAGGCAGCAGCCTGAGGGTTGCTGCGAGCCCGCTACGGGGGCACGTCAGCCGCTAGGCCACGGTGGGCGGCGGCGGTGGGGCATCGGGGTCGACGGGCGCGGGCAGGAACACCGCGAACGTCGCTGGCCGTGCCCGGACAAGCTCGAGCCGTCCCCCGTCGACGACGGCGAGGTCGCGAGCAAGACTCAACCCCAGACCCGTGCTGCCCGACCCGCTGACGGACCGCTCGAAGATCCTCGCCTCGAGTCCCGAGGGCACCCCCGGTCCCTCGTCGCTGACCTCCACCACTGTCCAGGTACTGGTGCTGCGGGTCGTGACCATGATGGTGCCGGCGCCGTGCATGAGGGCGTTCTCCAGCAGGGTGGCGACGATCTGGGCCAGGCCGCCCGGCGTTGCCAGCGCCTGCGCCGGCCGCTCCCCGACCACGCGCAGCCGCCGCCCGGCGGCCTCGACCACCGGCCGCCACTCGTGCAGCTGCTGCTCGACCACCGCAGTCACGTCGACGGGCGTCACCGTGCCGGCGCGGGTGCGCCGGGCCGCATCGAGCAGCTGCTGGACCACCCCGGTCAACCGCTCGACCTGGGTGAGGGCCACGGCCGCCTCCTCGCGTGCCACGTCGAGGTCGTCGGTCTCGGCGATCTCGTCGAGCCGCAGCGAGAGGGCCGCTAGCGGCGTGCGCAGCTGGTGCGAGGCGTCGGAGGCGAACCTCCGCTCGGCAGCAAGCAGGTCGGCCACCCGCGTCGCGCTGCGCCGCAGGGCCTCACCGAGCCGGTCCAGCTCCTCGATGCCCGTCTCCGAGACGTCGACGCGGCTCTCCCCCGAGCCCAGGCGCTGTGCGGTCACAGCCAGCTCATCGAGGGGCCGAGCCAGGCGTCGCGCCTGCAGCACGCCCACGGCGACGGCCGCGGCGACCGCCACCACTGCGACCGCGGCGACCAGCAGCACGATCCGCCGCATGGCGCTGTCGACGAGCGCCCGGGACTCCTCCACCAGGACGTCGACACCGTGCGATGTCTGGACCGAGGCGGTGAGCAGCGTCCCGGACACGGCCGGCCCCGCCACCACCCGCGTGCCGTCCGGCAGCACGACCTCTGCCCGCAGCCGGTCGCGCCCGAGCACGTCGTCCAGCAGCCGCGGCGTCACCGGCAGCCCCTCCTGCACGCGACGGTCGAGGGCGCGACCGAGGGTGGCAGCGGTGGTGGCGACGTTGGCCTGGGCGGTCTCGCGCTGCAGGAGGGCACCGGCTATCGCCAGAGGCACCCCGAGCAGCAGCACGGCCACGACCGCGACGGTCAGCGTTGTCTGCAGCAGCCGGCGTCGCACGTGGCCTACCTACTCCTGTCGCGCGCGCCGGCGGCAGATGTCACTCGCGCTCGAAGCGGAAGCCGACGCCCCGCACGGTCGCGATGTAGCGCGGCGAGTTGGCCTCGTCGCCGAGCTTCCGCCGCAGCCAGGAGATGTGCATGTCGAGGGTCTTGGTGGAGTTCCACCAGGCGGAGTCCCATACCTCGCGCATCAGCTGCTCGCGACTGACCACCTTGCCGGCCTCGCGGACCAGCACGCGCAGCAGGTCGAACTCCTTGGCGGTGAGGTTCAGCTCCTGGCCGTCGCGCCACGCCTGGCGCGACCCGGCGTCCAGGCGGACCCCGTGCACGGTGGCCAGGGTGGGGACGTCCGGGGTGCCGCGGCGCAGCAGCGCCCGCACCCGGGCCATCAGCTCGGCGAGGCGGAAGGGCTTGGTCACGTAGTCGTCGGCCCCCGCGTCCAGGCCGACGACCGTGTCGACCTCGTCGGCTCGGGCCGTGAGGACGAGCACGGGCACGCTGCTGCCCTGACTGCGCAGTCGCCGACACACCTCCAACCCGTCCATGTCCGGCAGTCCGAGGTCCAGCACCAGCAGGTCGGTGCCCTGCTCGAGTGCCATCTCGAGCGCGCTGACGCCGTCACCGCGCACCTCGACGTCGTACCCCTCGCGACGCAGCGCCCGCGCGAGCGGGTCAGCGATCGCCGCGTCGTCCTCGGCCAGCAGCACCGACGTCACGGACAGCACCTCTCATCTGGATGCGACGGTGGGACCTTCCCTCCACCGGGGACAGCATGGCACCGGCGCCCAGGCGACGGTGACGCACCAGGCGCCACCACAGCCCCACACGCCATCGCCGAACGCCGCAGCGTCGCTACCGGCCTCACGCCGGCGTGCGTCGCGTGCGGGGACCGGCGCGCAGCACCTGCGAGGGCAGAGTCCGGCCAACGAGCCGCTCGGCCTCGGCCGCGGCCGCGAGCAGCGCGTCGAGGTCGATCCCCGTCGCGACGCCCATGTCCTCCACCATGTGCACGAGCTCCTCGGTCGCGATGTTGCCGCTCGCTCCCGGGGCGTAGGGGCAGCCGCCGAGACCGCCGATGCTCGCGTCGAAGTCGGACACTCCCAGCTGCAGGGCGGCGAGGACGTTGGCGAGCCCCGTCCCTCGAGTGTTGTGGAAGTGCAGGTTGAGCGGCACGTCCGGGTGAGCCATGCGGGTCTCGCCGACGAGCTGGGTCACCCGGAACGGCGTGGCCATCCCGGTGGTGTCGCCATAGGACAGGGAGTCGGCTCCCGTCGCGAGGGCCCGCGACGCCACGTCGAGGACGCGGGTCACGGGCAGGTCGCCCTCGTAGGGGCAGCCCCAGGCTGTCGAGATGATCGCCTGCACGCGCGCGCCGCGGTCGTGTGCGAGCTCGACGAGCGGGGCCAGCTCGGCGAGGGACTCGTCGGTCGAGCGGTTGAGGTTTTTGCGGTTGTGGGTGTCTGAGGCCGAGATGACGACCTCGATCTCGGGGAAGCCGGCGTCGAGCGCCCGCTGCGCCCCCCGCAGGTTGGGGACGAGAGCGCTGTAGCGGACGTCCTCGCTGCGCTGCACGGAGGACCACACCTCATCGGCGTCGGCCATCTGCGGGATCGCTCGCGGAGAGACGAACGAGACGGCCTCGATGCGGCTCACCCCGGTGCGGCTGAGGGCGTCGATGAGAGCGACCTTGCCGTCGGTGGAGACCGGCACCTCGTTCTGCAGGCCGTCACGCGGCCCGACCTCGCGCAGCGACAGGCGGTCAGGCAGGTCGCTCATCGAGACTCTCCCCGTGCTCCCGAGATGCCAGCGAGGCCCGGCCACTGCGGGCGGCGCTTCTCGTTGAACGCCGCGACGCCTTCGGCCCGGTCCGGAGAGAACGCCGTCGCGCGCCACGCGCCGTCCTCGACGTCGAGGCCGGTGGCGAGGTCCACGTCATAGCCCCGCCGCATCGCACGCTTCGCGTTGCGCACTCCCACCGGGGAGTGGGAGGCGATGGCCGCCGCCAGTTCGCCCGCTGCGGCGCGCGCCTGACCCGTCGCGACCCGGCGGTCGACCAGCCCGAGGCGCAGGGCCTCGTCGGCGTCGACACGACGAGCGGTGAAAATCAGGTCGGCAGCACGCCCCCAGCCGAGGCGCCGGGTGAGGAGCTGGGTGCCGCCACCGCCCGGGATGACACCGACACTCACCTCGGGCAGCCCCAGCACGGCGGTGTCGTCGGCCACGATGAGGTCGCACGACAGGGCGAGCTCGCAGCCGCCACCGAGCGCGTAGCCGTGCACCGCCGCGATCGTCGGCACCGGCAGGTCGAGGATTCCCCCGAAGCAGGCGCGGAAGACCGGCCGCTGGGCGAGCAGCTGGGCGTCGCTGTACGTGTTGCGCTCCTTGAGGTCCGCGCCGACGCAGAAGGCCTTGTCGGAGTCCGAGGAGAGAACGACGCAGCGCAGCGACTCGTCGCGGGCAAGCTCGGCGCAGGTCTCGGCGATGGCCGCCGCGAAGTCGGTCGACAGGGCGTTGTGCGCGGAGGTGCGGGCCAGGACGACCTCGGCGACGTAACCGTCGTCGGACCGCTCGATTCGGAGGAAGTCGGAGGTCACGGGCGCAGACGTTAGTGCTCGCCCGCCGCCCGTGCCGACTCCGCCGGCGCTCGACTGAGCTCGGAGGGCGCGACGTGTCCGAGCCCGCGCACCAGCCGCGACCGCAGCCGCCGCAGCGCGAAGCGCTCGTCGCCGTCGAGACGTGCGGCGGTCTCCGGGTCGACGAGGACGGTGCCGGGCCGGGCCACCGCGGTGAGGCGGCTGGCGAGGTTGACGACCGTGCCGAAGACGTCGCCCATCCGCGTCAGGACGAGCCCCGAGGCCAGACCGACGCGAACGTCCGGGACCAGGGGGTCGGCGGCCATCGTCTCGGCGAGGTCGAGCGCGGTGTCGGCTGCCGTGCGGGGGCTGGGCATGAGGAAGAGGACCTCGTCCCCGACCGTCTTGACGACGCGGCCGCCGTGGGCGGCGATGACGTCGGCCGACAGGGACTCGAATCGGTCGACCAGCGCGGCGAGCTCCCGCTCAGACAGTCGCTGCGCCAGCCGGGTGTAGGAGACGAGATCGGCAAAGCCGACCGTCCGCTCCCGCGTCGACACGGTCCCGTCCCGGCCCGCGAGGACCCGCCCCGCGGTCGCCACGAGCTGCCGCCGCCAGACGTAGAGGAGCAGGGCCTCCAGGTCGAGCAGGTGCTCGGCGAGCGTCGCCAGTGCCGCCGGCCCGGCCTCCTCGGGGGTCAGCCCGTCGCGGGCGGTGAGGTGCTCGGCCAGCGCGACGTACTCCCACTCCACGAGGCGCGAGAGGTGGTGACCCATCGCCCGCGTCACGCCCAGCGCGAACTCGTCGTCGAAGACCCCTCGGCGCACCAGCCGGGTGACACGGCGCAGGGCAGCGACATCCGCCTCGGTGAAGGCCTCCTCCTGCTCCGGCACGTCGGGGAACCCCAAAGCCCGCCAGAGCTTGCGGCTGCGCTCGGTGTCCGTCCCCGACTCCTCCGCGACCGCCGACCGACGGAACAGCCGCGGCCCCTCCAGCAGCAGCTCCTCGAGCTCGCGGGCGTCCAGCTCCCCCGGGTCGCTCATCGCAGCCGCTGGGTGACGTCGGCGTCGTCGTCGTCGTCGGATTGGGCGTCGGCCCAGCGGTAGACCTCCCGCTGCACGTGCTCGACGTGCGGGACATCGCGCAGCAGCAGCTGGCCGCGCTCGCCGCCCGACTCCACGATCAGCGTGCCGCAGCCGAGCATCCGCTCGAGGAGGCTGTGGGAGAACGCGACGTCGTTCACCCGTCGCAGGGGCATGTCACGCCCGCGCCGGGAGAACACGCCCTCCCGGGTGATCAGGCGCTCGGTCGTCAAGGCGTACGTCGTCGTGACCCACCGCAGGAACGGCCAGACCGACCAGCGGAGAAGGACCACCACCTCGACCACGAGGACCACGAGGCGCAGGAAGGTCTGCGCCCTGCTGTCCGGGATCGCCGCGGCGGCGTAGGACGCGACAGGCGCCGTCAGCAGCAGCACGAGAGCGGCCGGGAGCACCTCGTTCCAGTGCGGGCGCAGCGACAGCACGACCTCCTCGTCCTCACCGAGGGCGCGCTGCGGGATACCCATGAGCCGAGACTAGTGCGGAGCACTCCCGTTGCAGCCGTCGTCGGGCGGCTCCGGCGCCGAGTCGGGTCGCAGGTGGACGACGTCGCCGGCGGCGACGGTCGTCGGCTCGCCGTGTCCTGTCTCCTGCACGACCAACGCGCCGTCGGCGTCGACGGCGACGGCCTGCCCGAGCAGCGCCCGTCCGCCGGGGAGGTCGACCCGCACGCGCTGGCCGATGGTGCCGCTGGCGGCGAGGTAGGCCGCGCGCAGCCCGGTGGCCTCCGGGTCCCCGCCGGCGGACTGCCACTCCAGGTAGCCCGAGGCCAGCTCCCGCAGCACCGCCCGCAGCAGGGAGTCACGGTCGAGGCTGCCGCCACCGGCGAGCGCAAGCGACGTCGCGGTGTCGACGACGAGCTCCTCGGCCCGCTGGCTCACATTCAGCCCGATGCCCAGCACGACGTGGGGTCCGACGAGCGTGTCGACCCGCTCGCTCAGGATCCCCGCGAGCTTTCCCGCCCGCGGACCGATCGCAGGGTTACCGTCCGCCCGCTGGGCCACCAGGACGTCGTTCGGCCATTTGAGGACGGTGTCGACTTCGGCGACCTGCCGCACCGCCCGCCGCACGGCGAGACCTGCGAGCAGCGGGAGCCAGCCCCACCGCGAGGCGGGCACCCCCTTCGGGCGCAAGGCCACGGACACCGCGAGAGCAGCGCGGGGCGGCGTCGACCACGAGCGGCCCAGCCGCCCGCGCCCGGACGTCTGGGTCTCGGCGACCAGCACTGCGCCGGGCGCCGCACGACCGAGCCGGAGGCGCTCGGCGAGGTCGGCATTCGTGGAGCCCGTGGTCGCCAGGACGTCGACGGAGGTCCACAGCCGCGGGCCGTGGTCGGCGGCGCGGGACTCGACGAGCGCGCGGCGCAGGTCGCGCTCGCGCAGCGGCGGCCGCTGCAGATCCGACCAGGGAGACGCCACGTAGCTAGGCTACGAGGCCGTGACGCCGCCTGAACCGACCGCGCCCGACATCCACACGAGCGCCGGCAAGCTCGCCGACCTGCACCGCCGCAACGACGAGGCGGTCCACGCTGGCTCCGCCCGCGCCGTGGACAAGCAGCACGCCAAGGGGAAGAAGACCGCCCGCGAGCGCATCTCCCAGTTGCTCGACGAGGGCTCCTTCATCGAGATGGACGAGCTGGCCCGTCACCGGTCCACCAACTTCGGCCTCGACCGCGACCGCCCCTACGGCGACGGAGTCGTCACCGGCTACGGGACCGTGGACGGGCGCCAGGTGTGCGTGTTCGCTCAGGACTTCACCGTCTTCGGCGGCAGCCTCGGCGAGGTGTTCGGCGAGAAGATCGTCAAGGTCATGGACCTGGCGGCGAAGATCGGGTGCCCGGTCATCGGGATCAACGACTCCGGCGGCGCCCGCATCCAGGAGGGCGTGGTCAGCCTCGGGCTCTACGGGGAGATCTTCTTCCGCAACGTCCGTGCCTCCGGCGTCATCCCGCAGATCAGCCTCATCATGGGCCCCTGCGCCGGCGGCGCCGTCTACTCCCCGGCCATCACCGACTTCACCGTCATGGTCGACCAGACCTCGCACATGTTCATCACCGGCCCGGACGTCATCAAGACCGTCACCGGTGAGGACGTCGGCTTCGAGGAGCTGGGCGGCGCCCGCACCCACAACTCGGCCTCCGGCGTGGCCCACCACATGTCGGGCGACGAGAAGGACGCCATCGAGTACGTCAAGCAGCTGCTGTCGTACCTGCCGTCCAACAACCTGTCCGAGCCCCCGGCGTTCCCGGAGGAGGCGGACCTGTCGGTCACCGACGAGGACCGCGAGCTGGACACGATCGTTCCGGACAGCGCGAACCAGCCGTACGACA
>JBQCDV010000037.1:0-7889 GCA_051960855.1 Actinomycetales bacterium | reverse complement strand
GTGAGGTGGGTGGCGAGCCAGGCGAGACGGTCGGCCTGCGCGGGCAACTCGACCACCTCCAGGCGCAGGGAGGCCCTGGACAGCGGGCCGCGGTAGGTGCGCAACTGCGCGCCGCCGAGCTGCAACTGCTCGGAGATGTCCGCCACCACCCGGTCGTTCGCGGTCGCGGTCGTGCACAGCACCGCGACGCCCTCGGGCAGCCGGGCGAGCATGTCCTGGATGCGGCGGTAGTCAGGACGGAAGTCGTGACCCCAGTCGGAGATGCAGTGCGCCTCGTCGACGACCAGCAGCCCGCACGAGGCGGCGATGTGCGGCAGCACGGTCTCGCGGAAGCCCGGGCTGTTGAGCCGCTCGGGACTGATCAGCAGCACGTCGACCCGATCGGCGGCGAGCTCGGCCTCCACGTCCGCCCAGTCATCGGCGTTCGACGAATTGAGGGTGGCTGCCGACAGGCCCATCCGGCGGGCGGCGTCCACCTGGTCGCGCATCAGTGCGAGCAGCGGTGAGACCACCAGCGTCGGACCCGCGCCAGCGGCTCGTCGGAGCGTGGTCGCCACCCAGTAGACGGCGCTCTTGCCCCAGCCGGTCCGCTGCACGACGACGGCGGTGGCCGCGTCGACGACCAGTGCACGGATCGCTGCCAGCTGGTCGTCGCGCAGCCGTGCCTCGGGTCCAGCGAGTCGCTCGAGATGCGCCTGGGCGGTCGCTGCCAGCTGGTCGGTGTCCGTCATGTCCCCATGCTGCCTCGGTGGTCTGACAGGGTCGGCCGCTGCTGTTCGGCAGCGAGCGGTCCTCGTGATCGTCCCCACACATCCTCGGTTCGGGAGATCGAGGATCCGCGAGTAGAGTCGGCGGGAAATGTCTTGACGGCGAGAGATCTCAGCGTCGCAGCTGGCACCGCGAGGAGGCGGGAGTCCCATGGCAGAGCGCAAGGGCCTGAACGGCAAGGTCACGGTCGTCGGTGCGGGCTTCTACGGCTCCACCACCGCGCAGCGTCTCGCGGAGTACAACGTCTTCGAGACGGTCGTGCTCACCGACATCATCGAGGGCAAGCCCGAGGGTCTGGCGCTCGACCTCAACCAGTCGAGGCCCATCGAGGGCTTCGAGACCACGGTCGTCGGGCAGACGACCGGCACGGACGGCAGCGGCTACGAGGCGATCGCCGGCTCGGACGTCGTGGTCATCACGGCCGGCCTGCCGCGCAAGCCCGGCATGAGCCGCATGGACCTCATCGAGACCAACGCGAAGATCGTGCGCAGCGTCGCCGAGAACGTCGCCCAGCACGCCCCCGACGCCGTCGTCATCGTCGTCTCCAACCCCCTCGACGAGATGACCGCGCTCACGCAGCTGGCGACCGGATTCCCGCACAACCGCGTCATCGGCCAGGCCGGAATGCTCGACACGGCCCGCTTCACCAACTTCGTCGCCGAGGAGCTCGACGTCCCCGTCGGCAGCGTGCGCACCCTCACGCTCGGCTCGCACGGCGACACGATGGTGCCCGTGCCCAGCCAGTGCACCGTCGACGGCAAGCCGCTGTCCGACCTGCTGCCGGCCGAGAAGATCGAGGAGCTGGTCACGCGCACCCGCAACGGCGGTGCCGAGGTTGTCGCGCTGCTCAAGACCGGGTCGGCCTACTACGCCCCGTCCGCCGCCGCTGCCCGCATGGCCCGCGCGGTCATCGAGGACTCCGGCCAGGTCATGCCGGTCTGTGCGTGGGTGCAGGGCGAGTACGGCATCGACGGGGTCTACCTCGGCGTCACCGCCGAGATCGGCCGGGACGGCGTCCGCAAGGTCGTCGAGACCGACCTCACCGACAGTGAGCTGGCCGCCCTCAAGGAGGCCGCTGAGGCCGTGCGCGCCAAGCAGGCCGACGTCCAGTCGCTCTAACCCACCCACCTCCGCGCGCCCCCCGCTTCGCCGTTCAGGAGTCACAGGCAGATGAGCAAGATCAAGGTTGAGAACCCCGTCGTCGAGCTCGACGGCGACGAGATGACGCGCATCATTTGGCAGTTCATCAAGGACCGCCTGGTCCACCCCTACCTCGACGTCGACCTGAAGTACTACGACCTCGGCATCGAGTACCGCGACTCGACCGATGACCAGGTGACGATCGACGCGGCCAACGCCATCAAGCAGTACGGCGTGGGCGTCAAGTGCGCGACCATCACCCCGGACGAGGCGCGGGTCGAGGAGTTCGGCCTGAAGAAGATGTGGCGGTCGCCGAACGGCACGATCCGCAACATCCTCGGCGGTGTCATCTTCCGCGAGCCGATCATCATCAGCAACATCCCGCGGCTCGTGCCCGGCTGGACCAAGCCGATCATCATCGGCCGCCACGCCCACGGCGACCAGTACAAGGCGACCGACTTCGTCGTCCCCGGGCCGGGCAAGGTGACGATGACGTACACCCCGGCCGACGGCTCGCAGCCGATGGAGTTCGAGGTTGCCGACTTCTCCGGCGGCGGCGTCGCGATGGGGATGTACAACTTCGACGACTCGATCCGCGACTTCGCCCGCGCCAGCTTCCGCTACGGCCTCGACCGGCACTACCCGGTCTACCTGTCGACCAAGAACACGATCCTGAAGGCCTACGACGGCCGCTTCAAGGACATCTTCGCCGAGGTCTTCGAGACCGAGTTCAAGGACCAGTTCGACGCCGAGGGCATCACCTACGAGCACCGGCTCATCGACGACATGGTCGCCTCCGCCCTCAAGTGGGAGGGCGGTTACGTGTGGGCGTGCAAGAACTACGACGGTGACGTGCAGTCCGACACCGTTGCCCAGGGCTTCGGCTCGCTCGGCCTGATGACCTCGGTCCTCATGACCCCGGACGGCCGCACCGTCGAGGCGGAGGCCGCGCACGGCACGGTGACCCGTCACTACCGCCAGCACCAGCAGGGCAAGCCGACGTCCACCAACCCGATCGCGTCGATCTACGCGTGGACGCGCGGGCTGGCTCACCGCGGCAAACTCGACAACACTCCCGAGGTCACGCAGTTCGCGGAGACCCTCGAGCGGGTCTGCGTCGAAACCGTCGAGGCCGGCAAGATGACCAAGGACCTGGCCCTGCTGGTCGGTCCCGACACTCCGTGGCTCAACACCGAGGACTTCCTCGCTGCCCTCGACGAGGGTCTGCAGAAGGCCATGGCCTCCTGACCGGAGGATCCTGAAGGCGTGCCCGAGTTCGACGACACCCAGCTGCTACCGCCGGTGCAGGACCGCGGGCCCCGCCGCCCCCGCCGCGCCGGCGGTCTGCTGACCCTGGCGATCGTGCTGCTCGTCGCCGGCGGCGTGCTGGGCCTGGTCTTCGGCGTGCTCGCCGGTGCGGTGAGCAACGCCTTCGATGTCGGGTCGGCGGCACCGCAGACCCCGCCGCCGGCTCGCGCGTCCGCTGGCCCCGCGACCCCCACCGCGTCGCCGTCGCCGGCCGCAAGCGGTCCCACCGGAGCCACGACGAGTGCCTCCCCCACGGCGTCGCCCAGCGCGTCCACCACCCCGACGCCTTCTCCCAGCGGCCCCATCTCCCTGTCCGTCGACCCCGCCACCGTCTCGCCCGGACAGCGCGCCCGGCTCAGCGGCTCGGCTCCCGGCCAGGCCGGCGGGAGCTTGCAGGTGCAGCGGCTCACCGACGGCCAATGGCGTGACTTCCCGGTCACGGCAAGCGTCGGCGACGACGGGAGCTTCTCCGTGTCGATCGCCACCTCTCGTCGAGGTGACTCGCAGTTCCGGGTGGTCGACCCCACGTCCGGGATCGCGTCCGACCCGGTCACGCTCACCGTCTCGTGAGCGACACGCCCCTCCCGCCACCTGTCGCGCAGCCACCGACCCGGCTCGTCGTCGCGACGGCCAACGTCAACGGCCTCCGCGCCGCAGCGCGCAAGGGATTCCTCGACTGGTGGCGCGACTGTCGGGCGGACATCGTCTGCCTGCAGGAGGTGCGCTGCCGGAGCGAGGAACTTCCCGTCGAAGTGACGACAACTCCGGGCTGGCACCTGCGACACGAATGCGGGCCACGCGCCGGCCACGCGGGGGTCGCCATCCTGACACGCCAGGAGCCACGCCGCGTGGTGACGGAGCTTGGTGGCGAGCAGACCGGGCGCTATCTCGAGCTGGAGGTCGACACCCGCCGGGGACCTCTCACCGTCGTGAGCGTCTACGTGCCGACGGGGGAGGCCGGGACGCCACGGCAGCTGCACAAGGAGAAGTTCCTCGGCCACCTCGCGGACCGGCTCGCCGAGCTGCGCGCCGAAGGCCGGGAGGTGACGGTCTGTGGCGACATCAACATCGCCCATACCGAGGCCGACCTCAAGAACTGGCGGGGCAACCGCACGCGAGCCGGCTTCCTCCCGGAGGAGCGCGCGTGGCTCGACCGGCTGTATGGCGAGCTCGGCTGGGTGGACGTGGTCAGGCACCTGCAGCCTCAGCAGAGCGGGCCCTACTCGTGGTGGTCGTACCGTGGCCGTGCCTTCGATAACGACGCCGGCTGGCGCATCGACGTCCACATCTCCCCACCGGCCCTCGCCGCCGCCGCGGTCTGGGCGCGCACGGACCGTGCTGACAGCTACGACACCCGCTGGAGCGACCACGCGCCGGTGGTCGTCGGCTACGCCTGACCGCAGGTCGGCCTGCGGCCCGGGCTCAGCGGACTAGTCCTTCAGCTGCCACACGGTGCCGTCGGGGGTGTCCTTGACCTCGACCCCGCGCTCGAGCAGGCCGTCGCGCACGAGGTCGGCGGTCGTCCAGTCGCGGGCGTCGCGGGCACGCTCGCGCAGGTGCAGCAGCAGATCCACCCACGGCGCGACGATCCGCTCCAGCGGCGTGGCGCCGGCTGCGGCGAGGTCGGCGAGACCAGCCACCATCCCGCGCAGCACCACCCGCGCGTGGTCTACGTCATCGCTCTGCGTGGAGTCCAGCGACCATACGTGCACCGCCTGCTCCAGCTCGAGCAGCGCGCCCGCCGCCTCCTCGGGCGCCCGGTCCTGCACGGCCCGAGCAAAGCTGTCATCCAGGGAGTCGGTCGCCTCGCGCAAGCTGGCCGCATCGGACCACTGTGCGGTCTCCCCCGATTCCCGAACGCCGTCCGCCTCGCCCCTGTCAGCGTCCCCGTGGCCGTCTCCCGTGGCGGACGTCGCGGCGACACCCGCCGACGTCGCCTGTCCGCCTGCGCCTCCGGCGCCGGACAGCACCTCGACGGGATGCTCCGAGCCGGCCGCCAGGACCGCGACGTCGTTCCCGTCGAGCCGAACGGTGACGGTGCCCTTGCCGAGGACGCGCACCGTGCGGGTCTCGAGGTCGACGACGAGCGCGGTGTGCTCGTCCACGCCGATGACGGAGACACCCGCGGGCAGCTCCGCCTCCATCCGGTGCAGCCGCTCGGCGCCGAGGTAGCAGAAGCGGGTGTCGTAGGTGCCGCCCTCGGCGTTGTTCCAGTGGGGGATCACCACGCTGCGCAGGCCGAGCGTCCGGCCGAGGACGTCCAGCGCGGGCATCCAGCTGGGGGCCAGGCCCGCCTTGGAGATCTCGTAGACGGGGACCGCGAGCTCTCCGGCGGCAACGGCTGCGGCGCTGGCGAGCAGCAGGACGCGACCGCGCCCGGGCAGCTCAGCCAGCGTGTCGGCCATCGGGGTGTCGAGCCAGGAGGAGAGGGCGTAGGAGGGACTACCGGGGCCGGCGAACACCCAGTCGGCGCGGCGCACGGCCGCGAGCACTGCCGCCTCGTCCCGCGCGTCACGCTGCTCGCGCCGCCAGCGCAGCACCTGCACGTCCCGGCCCAGCGACTCCCGGAAGTAGTCCCAGGTCCGGTGCGAGAGGTCGTCGGCGTTGACCTGGAAGCCGTAGGTGGAGTCGAGCGCGACGAGTGAGGCGTCGGCGGGCAACTGCTCGAAGACGGTGCGGTGAGCCTTCACCATCGTCGGTGCTGTCTCGCCGGATCCCATGATGACCAGCTGCGCGGGCAAGCCCCCGACCTCCTGTCGACTGCGGCGCCGGCGCTCCCGGCGGCCCCGACCACGCTAGAGCCGATCGGGTCCCGCGGCGAGTGCACGGCTCAGGGACGAGGCCCGGTGGGATCCACTGCCGGGACTACGCTCACGCGTCCCGGCGTGCTCCTTCGGACGGCAGCACGGGGAAGCAGCTGGGTGCGCGGAACCGCCGACGGCGGAAGGCGGCGCCGACCGCGGTGACAAGGGCATCGGCGCGCCCAGCCTCGACGAGCGCGATCGCGGACCCCCCGAAGCCGCCTCCCGTCATCCGTGCCCCGACTGCTCCGGCGGCCAGGGCGGTGTCGACGGCCAGGTCCAGCTCGGGCACGCTCACCTCGTAGTCGTGCTGCAGCGAGCGGTGCGACTGCACCATCAGCGCGCCGAGGCGCGCAGTGTCGCCCGCTTCGAGCGCGTCAACCGCCTCCTGCACGCGCTCGATCTCCGACACCACGTGGCGCGCGCGCCGGCGCACGACCTCGTCGGAGAGCCTCTCGACCTCCGACAAGGGGGCCTCGCGCAGGGAGGGGACGCCCAGCAGCTGCTCAGCCTCCCGGCAGCTGGCCAGGCGAGCCGCGTACCCCCCGTCGCCGAGAGCGTGGTGCACCCGCGTGTCGATGACGACGAGGACCAGTCCGAGGGCGGCCAGGTCGAGTGGAACCTGCCGTGCGGTGTCGTCCCGGAAGTCGATCTCCAGCGCGTGGCCGGCCCGGCAGGTCATCGACGCGAGCTGGTCCATGAGACCCGACGGGACGCCGACGTAGTCGTTCTCTGCGTGCTGGGCGATCCGCGCGAGCTGGGACAGGTCCGCGCCCAGCCCCTCGAGGTCGTTGACCGCCAGGGCCACCGCGCACTCCAGTGCGGCGGACGAGGACAGGCCGGCTCCCACGGGGACAGCACCATCGACAACGACGTTCAAGCCGTGCGAGACGGCGTCGGCGGCGAGCCGGTCGCGCAGCGCCCAGACGGTGCCGGCGACGTAGGCGCGCCAGCCCTGCCCGGAGGTGCCGGGGCCGGGCGCCAGGTCGGCAATCGCCAGCGGCTCGACGACCTCGTCGGGGCGCTGCCGGGACACCATCAGGAGGCCGCCGTCCTCGCGCGGGGAGACCGCGACGGCCGTGCGGAAGGGGATCGCGAGGGGCAGCACGATGCCGGCGTTGTAGTCGACGTGCTCACCGATGAGGTTGACGCGACCGGGAGCCGACCAGAGCCCGGAGGGCTCGTGGCCGGTGACGTCGCGAGCGAACGTGCCGAGATCTGTCGCCGTCACCGCGACGTGGCCAGCTCGTCGGCGCGCAGGTCGCTGTCGTCGATGCTGACGGCGCGGAGCATCTCGGCCGAGCGCTCGGGGGGGATGTCGTTGACGAAAGCACCCATCGCGGACTCGGAGCCGGCGAGGTACTTGAGCTTGCCCGGCGCCCGGCGGATCGAGAAGAGCTCGAGGTGCAGGTAGGCGAGGTCCCGGTCCCGGTGGACCGGTGCCTGGTGCCAGCCGGCGATGTAGGGCAGGGGAGCGTCGAAGAGCGCGTCGAGGCGGCGGAGCACGTCGAGGTAGACGCGGGAGAAGTCAGCGCGCTCGGCCGCGTCGAGCGCCGGCAGATCCGGGACCTGCCGGTGCGGGTACAGGTGGACCTCGAACGGCCAGCGGGCGGCTGCGGGCACGAAGGCGGTCCAGTGGTCGCTCTCCACGACCACGCGCCGCTTGGCCGCGCGCTCGGCTTCCAGCACGTCGGCGAACAGGTTGCCTCCCGTCCGCTCCAGGTAGGTGCGCGCCGAGCGCAGCATCTGCTCGCTGCGCGGGGTGACGTAGGGATAGGCGTAGATCTGGCCGTGCGGGTGATGCAGGGTCACCCCGATCTCCTGGCCCCGGTTCTCGAAGCAGAAGACCTGCTCGACGTGAGGCAGGGCGGA
>JBQCDV010000036.1:0-4473 GCA_051960855.1 Actinomycetales bacterium | reverse complement strand
GGAGGCAGCAGTGAGCGAGCAGGTCAGCAACGTCATCAACGGAAAGCGCCAGGAGCCGACGGAGGGACGTTGGTCCGACGTCGTCGATCCCGCGACGGGTGAGACCTACGCCAGCGCGCCCGTCTCGGGAGCACAGGACGTCGACGCCGCCATGCGCGCGGCTGCCGACGCCTTCGAGACCTGGGGCGACACGACGCCCAGTGAGCGCCAGCGCGCTCTGCTGAAGCTCGCCGATGCACTGGAGGCGCGGACGGAGGACCTGCTCGACGTCGAGTGCCGCAACACCGGCAAGCCGCGCGAGCTCACGGCGAGCGAGGAGATCCCGCCGATGCTCGACCAGCTCCGGTTCTTTGCCGGTGCGGCGCGCGTCCTCGAAGGTCGGGCCGCGGCGGAGTACATGGCAGGGCACACCAGCTTCATCCGCCGCGAGCCGATCGGCGTGTGCGCTCAGGTCACTCCGTGGAACTACCCCCTGATGATGGCGATCTGGAAGATCGCCCCCGCTCTGGCGGCAGGCAACACCGTCGTCCTCAAGCCCAGCGACACGACCCCGATGTCGACGCTGCTGCTCGCTGAGATCGCCAACGAGGTCCTCCCGCCCGGCGTCCTCAACGTCGTCACCGGCGACCGCGACACCGGCCGGCTGCTGGTCGAGCACAAGACGCCTGCGATGGTCAGCATCACCGGGTCGGTGCGCGCTGGCATGGAGGTCATGAGGACCGCCGCCTCGGACCTGAAGAACGTCCACCTCGAGCTGGGCGGCAAGGCTCCGGTCATCGTCTTCGACGACGCCGACGTCGCCGCCGCCGCAGAGGCGATCGCCGTCGCCGGGTATTTCAATGCGGGGCAGGACTGCACGGCCGCGACCCGCGTCCTGGCAGGCCCTCGCGTGCACGACGACTTCGTCGCCGCCCTCACCGAGCAGGCCAAGGGCACCGAGACCGGCACCGGCGGCGACGCCCTCTACGGGCCGTTGAACAACGCCAACCAGCTCGACCGCGTGACGTCGTTCGTCGACCGGCTGCCGGACCACGCGAGGGTGCAGGCTGGCGGGGAGCGGGTCGGCGACCGAGGCTACTTCTACGCCCCCACCGTCGTCGACGGTTTGCGTCAGGATGACGAGATCGTCCAGCAGGAAGTCTTCGGGCCCGTCATCACGGTGCAGCGCTTCAGCGACGAGGACGAGGCGCTGCGGTGGGCCAACGGCGTCGAGTACGGCCTGGCCTCCAGCGTATGGACCAAGGACCACGGACGGGCTATGCGCATGGCCAAGAAGCTCGACTTCGGCTGCGTCTGGATCAACACGCACATCCCGCTGGTCGCCGAGATGCCACACGGCGGCTTCAAGCACTCCGGGCACGGCAAGGACCTGTCGATGTACGGCCTCGAGGACTACACCCGCATCAAGCACGTCATGACCAACCTGGAGGCCTGAGCGATGAGCACCGACACCCCCCGCGCGACCGATGCCTCGCCGACAGCGGGTTCTCCCACCGTCGGCGGCCCCGAGCTGCCGCAGGAGCGCCGGCTGGTCACCGAGATCCCCGGCCCACGGTCCAAGGAGCTGCACACACGCAAGCAGGCCGCCGTTGCCGACGGGGTCAGCACCGGCCTACCCGTCTACGTCGCGGCGGCAGGCGGCGGCGTGCTCGTCGACGTCGACGGCAACTCCCTCATCGACCTCGGCTCGGGCATCGCCGTGGTCAACGTCGGCAACGCCGCACCGCGCGTCAGCCAGGCCGTCGCCATGCAGGCCCACGCCTTCACGCACACCTGCTTCATGGTGACGCCGTATGAGGGCTACGTGGCGGTCGCGGAGGCGCTCAACCGGCTGACGCCCGGCGACCACGACAAGCGCACGATCCTGGTGAACTCCGGCGCCGAGGCCGTCGAGAACGCCGTGAAGATCGCCCGCCGTGCGACCGGGAAGGACGGCGTCGTCGTGCTCGACCACGCCTACCACGGCCGGACGAACCTCACGATGGCGATGACCGCCAAGAACCTTCCCTACAAGGACGGCTTCGGTCCCTTCGCCGGCGAGGTGTACCGGGTACCCATGTCCTACCCCTTCCGCGAGCCGGCGGCCATCAGTGGCGCCGAGGCCGCGGCTCGAGCGACCGGCCTCATCGAGAAGCAGATCGGCGCGGCCAACGTCGCGTGCGTGGTGGTCGAGCCGATCCAGGGTGAGGGCGGCTTCGTCGTCCCGGCTCCCGGCTTCCTGCCGGCCCTGGCCGAGTGGTGTCGGACCAACGGTGTGCTGTTCGTCGCCGACGAGATCCAGACCGGCTTCGCCCGTACCGGCGCGATGTTCGCCTGTGAGCACGAGGGCGTTGTGCCCGACCTGATCACGACCGCCAAGGGCATTGCCGGCGGCATGCCGCTGGCGGCAGTGACGGGACGGGCCGAGGTCATGTCCGCGGTGCACCCTGGCGGCCTCGGCGGCACCTACGGCGGGAACCCCGTCGCCTGTGCCGCCGCTCTCGCCGCGATCGAGACCATCGAGGAGCTCGACCTCGTCGCACGTGCCCAGCACATCGAAGAGCTGGTGCTGCCTCGGCTGCAGCAGCTGGCCGCGACCTATCCGGCCGTGGGCGACGTCCGCGGACGCGGTGCCATGCTCGCCATCGAGCTGGTCAAGCCCGGCACGACCGAGCCGGACGCTGCCCTGACCGCCGCTGTGAACGCGCACTGCCACCGCAATGGCGTCGTGACGCTGACGTGCGGCACCTACGGCAACGTGATGCGCCTGCTGCCGCCTCTCGTCATTCCCGACGAGCTGCTGCTCGAGGCACTGGACGTGCTCGAGGACGCCCTCGCCACCCACGTGCAGGCGCAGGACAAGACGAACGCCGGAGCGTCGGCATGAGCGAGCTGAACCGGCAGCGGCTGGCGGACCTGATGGCCCGCGAGAGCGAGCACTTCGTCGCCGCTCACCCGAGGTCGCAGGCGCTCCACCAGCGGGCGCAGTCCTCCATGCCCAATGGTGTGCCGATGAGCTGGATGGCCAAGTGGCCGGGCGCCTTCCCGCCCTACGTCACCGAGGCCTCCGGCTCGCACTTCCGCTGTGCCGACGGGCATGACTACATCGACCTGTGTCTCGGTGACACGGGGGCGATGACCGGCCACTCCCCCCTGCCCACGGTGAAGGCGGTGCAGGAGCAGGTGGCGCGTGGTCTCACGCTGATGCTTCCGACCGAGGACGCGGCGGTGGTCGCCGAGGAGCTCGGCCGGCGGTTCGGGCTGCCGCAGTGGCAGTTCACGCTGTCGGCGACCGACGCCAACCGCCACGTGATCCGCTACGCACGCCACGTGACGCGCCGTTCGAAGATCCTCGTCGCCGACTACTGCTACCACGGCAGCGTCGACGAGACCTTCGCGACCACCGGCCCGAACGGCGAGGTCGTGGCGCGCCGAGGAAATATCGGCGCGCCGGTCGACCCGGCCGAGACAACGGCCGTCGTCGAGTTCAACGACCTCGATGCCCTCGATCGCGCCCTCGCGGCCGGTGACGTCGCCGCCGTGCTCATGGAGCCGGCGATGACCAACATCGGCATCGTCCTGCCCGAGCCGGGCTATCACGAGGCGTTGCGGGAGCTGACCCGCCAGCACGGGACGCTGCTCGTCATCGACGAGACGCACACGCTGTGCGCCGGGCCAGGCGGCATGACACGCGCCGAGGGGCTGCAGCCCGACGCGGTGACGATCGGCAAGGCCATCGGCGCGGGTGTCCCGAGCGGGGCCTTCGGCATGACCGAGGAGCTGGCCGACCGGATCCGCCGGTCGGTGGAGCTCGAGGACATCGACGTCGGTGGCATTGGCGGCACCCTCGCCGGCAACGCCCTGTCGCTGGCAGCGATGCGCGCGACGCTGACGGAGGTCCTCACTGACTCCGCCTTCGCCGGCATGCTGCCGCTGGGGCAGCGCTGGGCCGACGGCGTCGACTCGGTGCTGCGTGCGCACGACGTGCCCTGGCACGTGACGCGGTTGGGAGCCCGCGCGGAGTACGCCTTCTCGCCCCAGCCACCACGCACCGGCCGTGAGGCGGCGGAGGCGGACGACTTCGAACTGCAGCGCTACCTGCACCTGCACGCGCTCAACCGCGGTCTGCTGCTGACGCCGTTCCACAACATGGCGCTGATGGCGCCGACGACGACGGAGGCCGATGTCGACGCGCACACGGCCGCCTTCGAGGAGTGCGTCAGCGAGCTGTTCGCCTAGTCAGCTGCAGGGCAGGGGCGAGGCCACCCGTCCCCACGCGCAGGGACCTACGTCCTCTGAGGTCGGGTCTTGCGCCCCTGCCTGCGGCCGGGTCCCGGCGACGACAGTTGTCTGCAGAAGGCCGGACGGAGCAGACGGAAACACCGTCGCCACACCAGGATCGGCCTCCCCTACCGAGGAGGGGACATCATGCGCAGGAAGACCTTCGACACCCTGATGGCCAGCGCCGGACTGGTGCTCACCGCGATCCTGCTG
>JBQCDV010000035.1:0-4388 GCA_051960855.1 Actinomycetales bacterium | reverse complement strand
TTCGCCGTCGAGTAGTTGTCGACGTCGTCGGGGACGTTGACCGGCGGCAGTTTGTTGGCGGCGGGAGCCTCTTTCGCGATGTCGACACCGGCGACCTTGATCTTCGGAAGGAGATCGGCGATCGCGGGGTTGAGCAGTCGCTGGCAGGCGCTGCTCGCGTCGACCGGCAGCAGCCGGCGCACGGTTCGATCAGACTCTTCGCCTGCCACTGCGGGCGGATCTGTGCCATCAGCGCCACGGGAACGTCGCCCCCCGTGACGACCTTGACGCCGGCGCCGGGGACCGCGATCTCCGTCCCCATGCGTCGATTCCTCCCACCAGATTGCCGTCGACCAGGGTACGACGTTCGAGATGATCACGACCGCTCCTTTTCGGCGCGCTCGCGGATGCGATCCGATGAATCCCGTGGCTACGAGGCGGCGGTGTGCGCTTCCAGTTCGGGGCCTATGCGCCGGCGGCTTCGTCCCGCCTCGACGGTGCTGGCCACCAGAGCTGAGAGCGGCCAGTAACCCGGAGGCAGCCCGGCGAGCGCAAGATCGATCGCGCTCGCGATGTCACCGTCGGCGAGGACATCAACGAGCGCTGACGGATCGGCGCCCGGAACGGACCGTAGAACCGCAAGCGACGGCTCCGATTCTGTCAGGCGGAATCGCACTGGACCTAGCACCTCAAGAGCCTCACTGAGCACTTCTGTCATCGTCCCGTCCGGATCGAGTTCGGCAACCCCAGCCAGGACCGTCTGCTTGACCGACTGGTCCGGACCTGCCAGCACGTCCGACCCAACGGCGGCCGTGACGGTCGACGAGTGCGCGCAGGTCATGAATGCGCCCAGCGCCGCCTCTTCCGCCTTCGTTAGCGCAAGCTGGTCCCGTGCCAGCTGGATGGTTTGCCGCCGGCCCGCGTGGTCGACACCGAGTTGGCGCTCCATGACATCAAGCAGAGCCGCAGCGGTAGCGCGTTGCGGAAGACCGGACGCGGCAACCAAGCGGTTCGAGACGGTCTCGCGCAGACCCCTGTCCATGAGGGTGTTCAAGACGCTCGCGATCGGCCGGAGCGGGCTGACTGGCGCGACGTCGCATGCAGACAGAACCGTCTGCACGAGCGCCCGGTGGAATGCCGGCCGACGCTGGGCGAGGCCGTCGCTGAGCATGTCGGCCGCAAGTTGTGGCGCCGGTGAGACGCTGGTCGGCGAGTGGGTGCTGTGCCCGAGTGCGCGCAACACCTCGACGAGAATCGACTCGAAGCGATCCGAAGACACCAGGAGTCTTCCGGCGGCGAGCAGCCAGGTGTTGCGCCAGTGTGGACTCTTAGCCAGCAGCCGGAGCCCGGCAACGGACTGGTCGTCGGTGCCGGCGGTGATCGCCCGGCCGGCCATCATCTCCTGCAACGTCCGGATCTCGAAGCCGAGCCCGCCATCTCGCGGCACCAGCAGGACCAGCCTGTTGAGGGCGGCCACCTCGAGGTTCTGCGCGATCGACCCTGCCTCGTCCGCCTCGAAGCCGCGTTCGAGCAGATAATCCGTCGCGATCCGCCGCAGGTGATCCGTCGCAAGGACCGCCTCGGCGCCGGCGGCGCCCTCGGACTGAACCTGAAGCGCGAGACCGATGCGTTCATGTAGCCGGTCGATGTGCGACCGGAACTCCGACAGAAACCGCGAGAGCGCGATGCCCTTTCCGATCTCGCGATCGAGCACCGTCTCGTAGTACAGGTTGAACAGGGTGTAGCGGTCCGGCGGGAGCGTGGGGTACTTCTCGACGATCATCGACATGATCGTCACCTGCAGGGGCGTGACCATCAGGCGCGCCGTCGTCGCGTCCGCCGCGGCGGCACGCATCCGCTGGATGACGTCTGCGCGCATGGCGGCGTCGGCTTCGAAGCGCTTGGCGCTCAGATGCTCGGCAAGTTCGGCAGCGTCCGCAGGAGGCAACGGCTGGAGGTGCAGGTGCTGGAACCGGTCCTCGGGGAGCCGCTCGTCGTACCCGGTTGGGCGGGTCGTCACGACCATGAGCACGTCAGCGCCGATGTCGTCGATCTTCGCCCAGAGCTCCTCCACCCGACTGTAGACAGCGATGCGTGCGTCGAGCGACGGCACCTCATCCAACCCGTCCAGGATCACCACCCAGGGAGCCACCCGGAGCCAGGAGCTCAGCTGTGATGGCGTCACCTCCGTCGTAGCCCGCCCGGTGACAAGGCGCGACAGCCAGCGGAGCAGGGTCGTGTCTGCCCCGCTCGCGAGTTCCTCGGCGTACTTGGCAAGGTCGACTCGCACGGGCCAACGACGGTTGCCGGGAAGCGGCAGCCCGAGGCGACGGAGGGCTGTCTTCGTTGCGTCGACCTGTGTCCGGGTGGTGGGTGCGAGGTCGCTGTCGTCGAGCAGCGCTGCCCTGTACGCCTGCGCCACCAGTTGGGACAGCGTCGTCTTGCCCTGCCCAGGGCCGCCGACGAGGACGACGCCAGGCTTGCCGGTCTTCTGCGGCTGGCGTGCGCTTAGCACGGTGTCGCCACGCTCCAGCACATGCCGGACCGTGCGCACCGTACGCGCGAACAAGACGTCGAGGTTGCCGGTCCCCGCCGTGCCGCTGATGCCGGCCCCGGTGAGGGTGCCTGCGCCGTGGAGCTTGATGGTGTCCATCACAACACCGGGACCGAGGCTGCTGTCGGTGAAGGTTGCGGGCACGTCAACGGCGACATCGTCGAGATGGAGCTTGGCCTCCCCCGGGCCGCCGGCCTGACCCAGCCGGATCCATCGATCAGCGGACATCCCAGCGACCATGTCCTCGCGAAGGGGGTCCTCGAGGCTGTTCGTGCCCAACTGCGTGCCGCGCTCCGCCTGGAAGGCGGCCAGCACGTCCCCGATGGTCAGGAGCCCGTCGAACGCCCACCGGACATCCTGGTGGGCGTCGATCATCGTCCGGATCTGGTCGCCGTGCCAGATCCTGAACGCACGCACGCGGACCCCTGCCTTGTAGGCGTCCGAGTCGGGGCCGAGGAGGTCCGTGACGTAGGCGTCGACCGTGTCAATCCCGCCGGTCTTCGCGACGGCCGACAGATCGACGTTCGTGACGAAGATCAGGTAGTCCGGAAGCCTGGTTCGGGTGCGTTCCCTCGCGGCTAAGACCCAGTTGCCGATCTCCTTCTTGATCTGTCCCTGTAGCCACACGGCGTTGTCGTGCGGCTGCGGCGCCGGGTCGAGCTTGAACTTCGACTGGATGACGGTGTAGCCGGCCCACGCATCGTCGTTGCCACCGTCGGCGGCCAGCGCCGTCGAAGCCCACGGGATCGTGCCGGTGAACGTGGCTTCGCGTCCGCCGTCGGGGCCGTCGCCGAAGACCTGCATGCCGGGGCCGAGCTCCTGTAGGCCGAGGGCAACGACCAGCTGCTCGAACGCCCGGCTACCGAGCCGTGTCAGGTTGTAGTCGGGCACGCTTCTGATGCTTCCACGCGCACGACGGAGGGCGGGTGCTCCAACGCACCGCGCCGACCGTGTCGTCGCTGGCCGACCCGGCGGCGCAGGAACCTGCGGACCCGCTCATGGTGCTGCGGGTAGGAGTCCGGCTCTCGACCGTCCGCTCATGCGCGCGATCCGCAGCTGCTCGCGATGCTGGTTCGCCGCACAGGCTGGACCTAGCGGATGGCGCCCCGGTGCGGCCGCCGCCGGAGATGCTGCTGGCTACGTCGAGGAGGCCCCGGTCATCGTCGCGGTATCGTGCGTGTCCGACGAGTGCTTCGCCGGCCGCACGTCGCTCGGGCGCAGCATCGGGGTAGGGACACAGCGCGCCTCAGGACGGGCTCATCGGACCGTCCAGCGAGGTGCCTCAACGGCGACGGACGTCGCCGGGTCTGGTTCATCACCTTGTCGCAGCGGCGGTCGCGTCCGCGCCGGAGGCCCAGTTCGGCGAGTGACATCGCGCTGCCGGGAAGTCCTTCACGGATCAGGAAGGCCCGATCCTGCGAGTGCTGCATCGAGGATATCGCCGACCATCTCGATCACGTGGTCGACGAGATACTCGCGGTTGCTTAGAATGACATTTGCCAAGACAGCGGAATCGCCCGTGGGAAGGCCGCCCAGGGCGCCGGCGCCGAAGCATTCGGGGAAGAATAGGCTCTGCGTGAGAATCACCTCGATTTCGAACCTCAGGCACGACTCGATGATGTCGGCCACTACCCCCGACCCCTCCACGTCAGCAATCTCGGTAAACAGCAGGACCGCGAGATGATTGATGACGAAGTGGGCTCGGTTCAACGCGAGGGTGTTGCTGGCCGGCCTCGTACGTGATGCCCCAGAGCAGCAGGTCGCTGTCGAGGTGACCGTTCTTCTCCTCGTGCCAGACCGCCCACGGCAGCTCCCGGCCTCGCCAACGTTCGGGGTCAAGGGAGTCGGCTGCTCC
>JBQCDV010000034.1:0-9538 GCA_051960855.1 Actinomycetales bacterium | reverse complement strand
GCCGAGATCGAGCGGCTCGGTGCCACTCGAGTGCGGTTCGTGGCGACGAGCGCGACGCGTGACGCGAGCAACCGGGCTGACTTCGTGGCCGGCGTGCGCGACATCCTCGGCGTTGAGCCGGAGGTCGTGTCCGGCGAGCAGGAGGCGGCGCTGTCCTTCCGCGGCGCGACGGGTGAGCTGGCCGGGCTCGGCGTCCCCGAGCCCTACCTGGTGGTCGACATCGGAGGCGGCTCCACGGAGTTCGTGCTGGGCGCGAGCGAGCCGCTCGCTGCGCGGAGCGTCGATATCGGCTGCGTCCGGATGACCGAGCGCCACCTGCGGTCGGACCCACCCGCGGTCGACGAGGTGTCGGCGGCGACCGCCGACATCGACGCGGCCATCGCCCAGGCGGGTGAGACCGTGCCGCTGGCGCAGGCCCGTTCGCTCGTCGGGCTCGCCGGGTCGGTGACGACTGTGGCCGCCCACGCCCTCGGCCTCGACCGTTACGACGCCGACGTCATCCACCTGGCTCGACTGCCCCGGGATCGTGCGCTGGCGGCCTGCCAGGACCTGCTGCACCTGACCCGCGAGCAGCGGGCGGCCCTGCCGTTCATGCATCCGGGCCGGGTCGACGTCATCGGAGCCGGCGCCTTGGTCCTGCACCAGATCCTGCTCGCCGTCGACGTGCCCGAGCTGGTGGTTTCTGAGCACGACATCCTCGACGGCATCGCCCTCGGCCTCCTGTAGGCGGCCGAGGGCGACGACGTCGTTAGGACGGCGACCTCACGAGGACTGCTTGACCTCGTCCACGACCACGCTCAGCGGAGCCTGCCCAGCCTGTGACGACACCACCTGGACGCCGAGGGACCGGTGACCCGTCCACACCGTGCTGGACGGCCGCAGCGACACCTGCGTCCAGCTCCCGGGCTTCAGCGTGACCGCCGTGCCGGCGACCCAGTGGTACTGACTGTCCTGCAGCTCCAGGTCGGCACGCCAGCCGCTTCCCGGTGCGCCAGCCGGCAGGTAGACCCACGCGGTGAGCAGCCCCCCGTTGCTCGGCGAGAGGACGTTGCCGCCGTCGTTGAAGCGCAGGACCGCTGACGACGACGTCGTCGCCGGCAGGGTCACGGCCAGACCCTTGCTGCCCTCGTGCGCGGTGCTGCTCCAGGTCACGGCTGCGACCTTGGTCTCCACCTTCCAGGTCCCGGTGCCGCTCTCGAAGCCGTAGACCAGGTGCCCAGGGGCCGGCGCCGACGTCGCAGGAGCGCTAGGGGTGGACGGTGCGCTCGTGACGGCGGGTGCGGAGGTGGTCGGGGCGGTGGTCATCGGCGCGGCCGGGACGGGAGCGGTCGCCAGCTTCCGGAGCCGGTCCCGCACCGCCACGCCGAACGCCGTCGGTGTGCCGTCCCAGGAGGTGATCAGCGCCGGTCCGGAGCCGCAGCCCCAGGTGTTCCAGGTCCAGCCGAGGTAGCCGACACCGTGCGCGTCGGCCCAGTCCATGTAGCGGGTGACGAAGCCGGTGCCGCAGTCGTCCTCGCCCAGCTCGCCGGTCACGACCGGGAACGAGGCTGCGACCTTGCCGATCGAGGAGTCCCAGCAGCTGCTGGTGTTGCACTGGCTGAAGTTGTAGATGTGGGCGGAGGCGGCAAGCTGCCCGGCACTGTCGGTGGGGCGGTAGGTCAGCCACTGCGACAGGTCGCCGGCCCAGTTCAGGCCCCCTGCCAACACCGGCTGTCGGGCGCCTGTCGAGCGGACCGCGTCGACGAGCGACTGCATCCCGGCGGCCTGCCAGCCGGCGCTCGTCGTGCACCCGTCACGCCAGCAGGACCACGAGATGCCGTGGGGCTCGTTGTAGAGGTCGAAGGCGAGGCCGGGGTTGCCGACGAAGGTCGCGGCGACCGAGCGCCAGAACGCCGGCGAGTGGTCCGCGTCCGCCATCAGCTGCTGCGCGGTGGCCTTCGTCGTGCCGGGGGCGTTCCAGTGCAGGTCGAGCACGACGACCAGCCCGGCCGCCTGCAGCCGCGAGACGTAGCCGGCGATCGCGTTGCTATAGTTCGCGCCGCTGTAGCTCGCGCTGACGCCGTTGATGCCCAGCCAGCAGTCCTCGTTCAGAGGGACGCGAACGGCGTTGGCACCCCACCCCGCCATCGCAGCGATCGCGGTCGCGTCGGTGGGCCCCTCGAAGATGCCCCAGCCCTGCGCGCACGCGTACTCGGTGCCGGCCCGGTCGACGCCGAGCAGGCGCAGCGGCCGCCCGTCGCCGGTGACGAGGATGTTGCCCTTCACGCTCACGCTGGGCAGGCCAGGCGCTGTCGTCGCCGCGGCGCGGCTGCCGCCCGTGAGGAGGGGCACCGCGACGGCCAGCACGGTGAGGACGACGGCCACCAGGGCGGCCAGCGCGGGACGGGGTAGCTGACGACGCACGGCTCGGCGCGGGGCGTCGTTCGGGAATGCAGGGGTCATTGGGCATGTGTCGGCGGGGTCGGCGCGCCCTTGAGGACATGTGACGACGAATCGGTCACAGGGGCGGAAGTTGACGCAGTCGTCCCATCCCTGCCAGGTGCAGGCTCTCCACCTCGCGCGCTCGCGACGGTGGTGGAAGGCTCGCAAGGGAACGATCAGCGACTGTACGAGGAGGCTCCCCCGTGGGAGACAAGGTGACTTTCCAGAGCAACGGCGACAGCTGCGAGGGCTACCTCGCGGTCCCCGACTCGGGCAGCGGACCCGGCGTCATCGTCATCCAGGAGTGGTGGGGCCTGGTCGGTCACATCACAGACGTGGCCGACCGGTTCGCGAAGGCCGGGTACGTGGCGCTGGCGCCTGACCTCTACCACGGCATGGCGGCCCAGGAGCCCGACGAGGCTCAGAAGCTGATGATGGGCATGGCGATGGACCGCGCCGCGAAGGACATCGCCGGCGCCGCGCGCTACCTCAACGACCGCGACGAGGTGACCGGCAGCGGCATCGGCACGGTCGGCTTCTGCATGGGCGGCTCGCTAGCGCTGTGGAGCGCCACGATCGCGGACAACGTGGTCGCGGCTGTCGGCTTCTACCCGGCTGTGCCCTGGGATCGGCTGGAGCCGGACTGGAGCAACTTCCAGAGCAAGTCGGCGATGATCCACACCGACGAGCACGAGGGCGGCTCGCAGGCGCCCGGCATCCAGGCGGCGTGGACGGCGATCCAGGCGGCTGGCGGCGACGTGGAGGTCTTCGACTACCCCGGCACCGACCACGCCTTCTTCAACGACCAGCGGCCCGAGGTCTACAACGAGCAGGCCGCCAACGAGGCCTGGGAGCGCACGCTGGGCCTCTTCGAGCGGACGCTGCGGATCAGCTGAGCTCGAGCCGAGTCGAGGTGGCCTGACGCGGTGTCGGGCCGCAGCGGAGCACGCGAATGACGCAGCACGTGGCGGGCGGTCGACCGGCCTACCTGTCGGTCGACCCCGTGACGCTGCCCGCGGCAGTCGACGCCGCGGAGGTGCGCTCGCAGGCGGGGGAGTGCGACGACCTGGTGGCCCTCGACGCGGCCATCTCGGTGTGCCGTGCGTGCCCACGGCTGGTGTCGTGGCGCGAGCAGGTCGCGTCAGAACGACGCAAGGCCTTCCGCGACCAGGAGTACTGGGGCCGGCCCATCCCCGGCTGGGGCCCTGCGGACGCGTCGGTCGTCGTCGTGGGCCTCGCACCGGCGGCTCACGGCGGCAACCGCACCGGGCGCATCTTCACCGGCGACCGCAGCGGCGACTGGATCTTCGCCGCGCTGCACCGGGCCGGCCTTGCGGCGCGGTCGATCAGCGTGGATGTCGACGACGGGCAGGCGTTGATCGACACGCGGATGGTCGCCGCTGTCCGCTGTGCGCCGCCGGACAACAAGCCGACGCCGGGCGAGCGGGACACGTGCGCGGGCTGGTACGACCGCGAGCTCGAGCTGCTCGCGCCGACGATGCGCACCATCGTCGTGCTCGGCGGCTTCGCCTGGCAGGCGCTCTGGCCCTCCCTCGTGCGGCTCGGCTACCCGGTGCCCCGGCCCCGCCCGAAGTTCGGCCACGGCGCGCAGGTGGCGCTCGACGACGTTCTGGTCCTGGGCTGCTACCACCCCAGCCAGCAGAACACCTTCACCGGCCGCCTCACCGAGACGATGCTCGACGACGTCTTCGCTTTGGCCGCGTCGCGGCGGTGATGGGCAGGCCCGCCCCGCGGCGGTAGCGGGGGAGCCGCGCCGAGGTTCGAACCTGGTGAGCGTGGCTATGGTGCGAAGCATGGAGACACGCCCGCATCGGATCGTCATCGTCGGAGGCGGCTACGTCGGCATGTACACCGCGCTGCGCCTGCAGCAGAAGCTGCGGCTGAGCGGTCCTGACGCCGAGGCGACCGTCACTGTCATCGACCCTCGCGCCTACATGACCTACCAGCCGTTCCTGCCGGAGGCGGCAGCCGGCAACCTCGAGCCGCGCCACGTCGTCGTTCCGCTCCGCCGTGTCCTGCGGCACTGCCGCGTCCTGACCGGGCACGTCACCGCGATGGACGTCAGCGCGAAACGGGTGACGGTGGAGAACGAGGCGCAGGAGGTCGAGCACCTCGACTACGACACCCTCGTCTACGCGGCTGGCTCCGTGGCGCGGACGCTGCCCATCCCCGGGCTCGCGGAGCGGGGCATCGGCTTCAAGGAGATCGAGGAAGCCATCGGGCTGCGCAACCAGGTGCTCGAGCAGCTCGAGAAGGCTGATGGCGCCCTCGAGCCCGAACGACGCCGTTGCGCGCTGACGTTCGTCTTCGTCGGAGGCGGCTACGCCGGTGTCGAGGCGCTGGCCGAGCTCGAGGACATGGCCCGCTACGCGATGCGGTTCTACCCCCGGCTCTCGCCGGATGAGATGCGGTTCGTCCTCGTGGAGGCCAGCGACCGGATCCTGCCCGAGGTCGGCGAGGACATGGGCGAGTACACCGTGCGCGAGCTGCGCCGGCGTGGCATCGAGGTGCGGCTGTCGACGCGGCTGGAGTCCTGTGTGGACGGCCATGTCGTGCTCAGCGACGGCGAGCGCTTCGACAGCGACGTCATCGTCTGGACCGCAGGTGTCAAGCCCAACCCCCTGACGATGGCCTCGACGCTGCCCGTCGACGACCGGGGCCGGGTGCGGTGCGTGGCGACGCTGCAGGTCGAGGGTCTCGACGGCGTCTGGTCGGCCGGCGACGTCGCCGCCGTGCCGGATCTGACCAGCGACAAGCCCGGCGCGGTGTGCGGTCCCAGTGCCCAGCACGCGGTGCGACAGGCCAAGCAGCTCGGCGACAACATAGCTGCCGTCCTACACGGACAATCGCCGGTCCAATATCGCCACAAGTACGCGGGGTCGGTAGCCTCGCTAGGTCTGCACAAGGGTGTCGCGCAGGTCTACGGCGTCAAGCTCCGCGGGTGGCCCGCGTGGTTCATGCACCGGTCCTACCACGTCAGCCGTGTGCCGACGTTCAACCGCAAGGCACGCGTGATCGCCGACTGGACGCTCGCGCTGTTCTTCCGCCGCGAGGTCGTGGCGCTGGGGTCACTCCAGCACCCGCGGCAGGCCTTCCGCCAGGTGGCGGCAGAGTCTGCGCAGGCGGCGCAGCAGCGCGCCGGCAGCTGACGGGCACGCGGGGCCGCCAGGAGAGGACAGCGGGACACGTCGCCCCGCAGAAGGGGGTACGAGGTGTCACAGGTGGCGCAGCGGTGTGCCGAGCTGATGTCGGCCGCGCTGGGGCAGGAGCTGCCGGTCGGGCTGCGGGCGTGGGACGGGTCGCACGCCGGACCGATGGACGGGCCGGTCATCGTCCTGAAGGACCGCAAGGCCCTGCGCCGGATGGCGTGGCGTCCCGATGAGCTGGGACTTGCGCGGGCCTACGTGGCCGGAGAGCTGGACTGTGAGGGCGACCTCTACGAGGGACTGCAGCGGCTCGCACTGATGCTGGACCGCACCCACCAGATCAACCACCATGTCCCGGCCAAGGAGCGCGCCCGCCTGCTCGCGCTGGCGGTCCGCCTCGGCGCGGTCGGTCCCGAGCCCGCTCCTCCTGCCGAGGAGGCCCGCCTCGACGGCGACCGGCACTCCAAGCGCCGCGACAGCCGCGCCATCTCGCACCACTACGACGTGGGCAACGACTTCTACCGGCTCGTCCTGGGCGAGTCGATGGTCTACTCCTGCGCCTACTGGCGTGAGGCGCCGTCGGCGACCTACACGATCACCGAGGCCGAGCGGGACAAGCTCGACCTGGTCTGCCGCAAGCTCGACCTGCAGCCGGGCCAGCGCCTCCTGGACGTCGGCTGCGGCTGGGGCTCCATGCTCATCCACGCGGCCGGCAACTACGGCATCGTCGGTGTGGGCGTCACCGTCTCGCAGGAGCAGGCCGAGCTGGCCCGCAAGCGCGTGGCTGACGCGGGGCTCTCTGACCAGATCGAGATCCGGCTGCAGGACTACCGCGACGTCCACGACGGCCCCTACGACGCCATCTCCTCCATCGGCATGGCTGAGCACGTCGGGGAGGCGCCCTACCTCGACTATGCCCGTGGACTCTTCGGGCTGCTGAAGCCCGGAGGCCGGTTGCTCAACCACCAGATCGCCCGGCGGCCGGGCCCCAGCCACGACGGTCCGACGTTCATCAACTCCTACGTCTTCCCCGACGGCGAGCTCTCGCCGCTGGGCAGCACGGTGTCGTGGATCGAGGAGGCCGGCTTCGAGGTGCGCGACGTGCAGGCACTGCGTGAGCACTACGCGCTGACGCTGCGCGCCTGGGTGAGCAACCTCGATGAGCACTGGGACGAGGCGCTGAAGCTCGTCTCGCCAGGGCGTGCCCGGGTCTGGAAGCTCTACATGACGGCGTCGGCCCTCGCCTTCGAGAACAACCGCATCGGCGTCAACCAGGTGCTGGCGGTCAAGGCGGACCCGAACGGCGCCAGTGGCGTCCCCCTCGTCCGCGAGGAGTGGATGGGCTTCCGGCAGCGGCCGCACGCGCTAGCGTCGTAGGTCGCCGCCCCCGTACCCCAACGGCAGAGGGAAGCCTCTTAAAAGGGCCACAGTGTGGGTTCGAGTCCCACCGGGGGCACTCGTGCGTGCTCGCGGGCACTCGCGGGCACTCCCGGGCCGCCGTGCGGGCGCCGTTCGGCCGTTGGGGATGTCGGGAACGGTCGGCTTTACCAGCGCGTTACTGTGAGCGAAGCCGTCTCGCCGAGGCGGCGCCCGCACCACTCAGGCCTCTGGGGAGCAGACCGCCGATGCAGAGCAGCAACCCTGTCTTCCGTGACCGCACGCCCGCCGGAGGGCGTGGCCGCGGCCCCGGCTTCGCCACTCCCGACCCGCTCGAGCTGCAGCGGATGTACGACGCGCCGAGCGCCACGGCGCTCGACACCGGTCGGCTCACGATGGACGACGTGGTCGCGAAGACCGGCGTCCTGTTCGCGGTGCTGCTCGGCACCGCCGCGCTCAGCTACTTCGCCATCACCCCGGCGATCCCGGCAGCGCCGATCGTCACGATGCTGGCGGCGTTCGTGGTCGGCATGATCGTCAGCTTCCGCCGCACGATCAGCCCGGCGATGATCCTCACCTACGCCGCCCTCGAGGGCGTCTTCGTCGGCGGCATCAGCCTCTACTACAACGCCTACTCCGCTCAGGCCGGCGGCGGCAACATCGTCGGCCAGGCCATCCTCGGGACGCTGGCCGCGTTTGCGGCGATGCTCTTCCTGTACAAGAGCGGCCGGCTGCGCGCGACGCCGAAGTTCGTCAAGACGCTGATGATCGCGGCTGGCGGCTACCTGCTGGTCTCACTGGGCAGCCTCATCGCCGGCATGTTCGGCGTCGGCGACGGGTGGGGCTTCCGCACCGGCGGTCTCGGCCTGCTGCTGTGCGCCGCCGGCGTGGCCATCGCCAGCTTCTTCCTCGTGCTCGACTTCGACAGCATCGAGACCTGGATCCGGCAGGGCGCCCCGGCCAAGACCGCGTGGCTGGCCGGCTTCGGCCTCATGGTCACCGTCGTCTGGATCTACCTGGAGATCCTGCGCCTGCTCGCAATCCTGCGGGGCAACGACTGACAGCCGCGGTTGACAGCGACTGGCGCTGAATCCACCAGTCGTCGGAGGCAGCGGTCCGGCTGCCTCCTGACAGAGGAGCCCCTGCCGTTGCGGCAGGGGCTCCTTGCGTCTCTCCGTGCGGCGGTGGCCGCCTCCGGTGCCTTGCGCGCGGCGTTCCTACCGCCGGTTCCGCGGTCTCCGGGTGGCTCTCCCACCGCACCTCCGTCAGCGCCGAGTGGTGCTCCCACCGCACCTCCGTCAGCTGCGTCGCCGTGCTCCCACTGCGGCTCCGTCAGCTGCGGGCGGTGCACCCACCGCGAGTCCGTGTCTCGCGTGAACGCTGGAGGCTGTGGTGCGACCAGGAGTGCACACGCGAGGGGGTGAGTTGGCGGTGAGGCTGCGTGACCCGTGCGACGCAGTGGGTCCTCGGGCGGTGCTTCCCACCGCGAGTCCGTGTCTCGCGTGAACGGTGGTGGCTGTGGTGCGACCAGGAGTGCACACGCGAGCGGGCGAATTGGCGACGAGGCTGCGTGACCCGTGCGGCGTGCTGGGGCCTCAGGCGGTGCCTCCACCGCGACTCCACCGCGACTCCGCCGCGTACGCCGCCGTGCTCCCACTGCGGCTCCGGCAGCGCCGAGCGGTGCTCCCACCGCGACTCCGCCGTCTCGCGTGAACGCCGGTGGCTGTGGTGCGACCAAGACCGTCCACGCGAGACCCGAGATCGGACTCGGGTCCCGCGGCGACGGCGCGGCTTGGCGACGGCGACGGCGGTGACCGAACGGCGTTGCTCCCCGAACGGCGTTGCTCCCCGAACGATGCTCGAACGGCGAGGCCCGAACAGCGCTGCTCCGCGAACGGCGGCGCGTCGCCGCCCGACGCCCGCCGTCCGCTACCCGGCCACCGGGTGTCGTCAGCGGCTGATCTGCACCCGCCAGAGCTGGGGGCCCTGCGCCAGGTAGCGCCACTCCGCGTCCGGGGCGACCAGCGCGAGCTGCGACCGCAGCGGCACCGGGTCGTGGTCGTTGGCCAGCACGAAGGCCTCACCCGGTGCCAAGGCCCGGACCCGGTCGAAGATCGTCTCGTGCCGCCGCGCGTGCGGAAGAAGGCGGACGTCGAGGTCGCCAGCCTCTGGCGCTGCGGCGACTCCCGGGACCTCGTCGACAACGGGCCCGCCACCTCCGCAGCCGCAACCACCGCATCCGCAGCCACCGGCCGCGCCCTCGGCGTCCCGGGCCGTCGCCGCAGCACCATGACCGTCCTCGGAGCCTTCACCGAGCACCTCGTGCATCCCGTCGAGCAGTGCGGCCAGGTCGACCCCCTCCTCCAGCAGCGCGGGCAGCAGCACGTCGTTCTCCTTCGACAGGTGCGAGGCGAACAGCGTCCGTACGGCCGCTGCGGCTGCCACCGTGTCGGAGTTGGCGCGGCTGCGCTCGAGCTCGTCGACCAGCTGCTCCAGAAGCCGGTGCTCGTCGGTCATCACCCGGACCAGCGCCGTCAGGCGCGGCAGGCCCGCACCCACCCGGTAGAGCGTCT
>JBQCDV010000033.1:0-15676 GCA_051960855.1 Actinomycetales bacterium | reverse complement strand
GTGCTGCCCGAGCCGCCGTGGAAGACGAGGTTGAACGGCTTGTCCTTGCCGACCTTCTGGCCGACGGTGTCCTGGATGTCCTTGAGCACGCTCGGGCGCAGCTTGACGTGGCCGGGCTTGTAGACGCCGTGGACGTTCCCGAACGTCGCCGCGAGGATGTAGCGGCCGTTCTCCCCGGTGCCGAGGGTCTCGGCGACCCGGAGGGCGTCGCCGGGCGTGGAGTAGAGCTTCTCGTTCATCTCGCCGACGACGCCGTCCTCCTCACCGCCGACCACGCCGATCTCCATCTCCATGACGAGCTTGGCGCGGGCGCACCGCTCGAGCAGGTCCTTGGCGATCTCGAGGTTCTCGTCGAGCTCGACGGCCGACCCGTCCCACATGTGGCTCTGGAACAGCGGCTCCTGGCCCCGGTCGACGCGCTCCCGGCTGACCTGGATCAGCGGGCGCATGTAGCCGTCGAGCTTGTCCTTGGGGCAGTGGTCGGTGTGCAGCGCGATCGTCACGCCGTACTTCGCCGCCACGACGTGGGCGTACTCCGCGAGAGCCACCGCACCGGTGACCATGTCCTTGACCTTCTGCCCGGACAGATACTCCGCGCCACCGGTCGAGATCTGGACGATGCCGTCGGACTCCGCCTCGGCGAAGCCCTGGAGCGCCGCGTTGAGCGTCTGCGAGGACGTCACGTTGATGGCGGGATAGGCGAACGCTCCGGCCTTCGCGGCGTCCAGCATCTGCGCGTAGACCTCAGGCGTGGCGATGGGCATCGGGGCTCCTCCGAGTCCGGCGTCGGGTCGTGACGCATCCTTGCACTGCCGGCGAAGCCGCTCCTAGCCGGGCGTGGTGCCGGTCACCTTCGTCACGGTGTGTCAGTTTCGCGAACACCCTGCGCCACCACTGCTCCCTGCGAGACGCTAAGCGCGCTTCCCCACCGCTCCACCGCTGTTGTCAAGGACCCACATGTCGCGCCCCCGTCCGCGCTCCCACGGCCGTATGGGCCTGTACGCCGCGCCCGCGGGCCGCCTGCTGCCGGCCCTCGTCGCGACGGGCACGGCCGCCGTACTCGGACTCGGCGTGGCCGCCGTCGCCTCCTCCTCGCACACCGGGCTCTCGGTCGCGGACACCTCATCTGCGAACGTCGTCCGCGACGCCTCCGGCGCGACCGTCCCTGCCCCGTCTGTGGATGGCCCGTCAGTGGATGGCCCGTCTGTGGACGGCCCCTCTGTGGACGGCCCGTCTGTGGACGGCCCCCCAATGGACGGCACCGATACGACGGTCGGGACGGCCGGGACAGCGACGTTCGGGAATCACGTCGGCGCGCTCGTGGCGCCGCCGCGCAAGCCGAAGCCGTGGCTGTGGACCTACGACGTCCTCGTCACGACGCACTTCCGCGACGACAAGGCGGGGCACCGCGCCTTTCCCAGCTTCGACGTGCGACCGGTCTCCGCGACCTCGCTGCCGCCTGGTGTCGAGCAGCGGACCGAGGCACTGCTGGCGGACGTGACGCAGGAACTGGTGTCGCAGTTCGACTCTCAGGCCAGCAGCTTGGGCGGTACCGGCTACCGCCTCGAGCTGGACGCGCAGGTGCCGCTGCGGGACGGGCCACTGCTGGCGGTGCGGCTGGACGACAGCTCCGACTTCCAGGGCGCGCATCCGCTGGTCTTCAGCCGGTCGGTCGTGGTCGACCTGCGGACGGGACGTGCGGTCTCGCTCAGCTCGCTGCTCGCGCCGGGTGGCACGGCCGGCCTCGACAGGGTCGCCCGCGCGGCGTACCTCCACACCGCTGGCGACTACCTCTTCCCGGATGTCGTGGCGAGCTGGAGCGCGCTGCGCGCGACGTGGTGGCCGCAGTCGGACGGGCTGCACCTCGTGGCCGACCAGTGCGACCTGGCAGCGTGCGCGGCTGGTGAGCCGGAGGTCGTGCTGCCGTGGCCGCAGGTCAAGCCGCTGCTGTCCCCCGCGGGCGCCGCGCTGCTGCCCTGGTGAGGGCTGGTGAGGGCTCGTGAGGGCTGGTGAGGGCTGGTGAGGGCTGGTGAGGGCCGCCGGCTCTGATCGCTAGCCTCGACGACATGAGCGACCGCGCCCCGATTGCGACCTGGCTGACCGACATGGACGGCGTCCTCGTCCACGAGGGCCACGCGCTGCCGGGGGCGCAGGAGTTCGTCGCGGCGCTGCAGCGGTGCGAGCGGCCGTTCCTGGTGCTGACCAACAACTCCATCTACACCCCGCGGGACCTGCGCGCCCGCCTCGTGCAGTCCGGGCTCGACATCCCGGAGGAGGCCATCTGGACCTCCGCGATGGCGACCGCGCAGTTCCTCGACGACCAGCTGCCCGGCGGCAGCGCGTACGTGATCGGGGAGGCGGGGCTGACGACCGCCCTGCACGAGGTCGGCTACGTGCTCACCGACACCAGCCCCGACTACGTCGTTCTCGGGGAGACGCGGACCTACTCCTTCGAGGCGATCACCAAGGCGATCCGGCTGCTGCTCGGCGGCGCGCGGTTCATCGCCACCAACCCGGACGCGACCGGGCCGTCGGCGGAAGGCCCGCTGCCCGCGTGCGGGTCGGTCGCAGCACTGATCACCAAGGCCACCGGCGTCGAGCCCTACTTCGTCGGCAAGCCCAACCCGATGATGTTCCGCAGCGCGCTCAACCGGATCGCCGCCCACTCGGAGAGCACCGCGATGATCGGTGACCGCATGGACACCGACATCGTCGCCGGCATCGAGGCCGGGCTCGAGACCGTGCTGGTGCTGACGGGCATCACCAGCCGCAGCGAGATCGAGCGTTACCCGTTCCGCCCGTCGCGCGTCGTCACCGGTGTCGGTGAGCTCGTGAGCGTCGTCGAGAGCGGCGTCTGACCGAAGACGTGCTGCCGCACCCACGCATGCATTGCGATGGCGGCGGCGGCACCCGCGTTGATCGAGCGGGTCGAGCCGAACTGCGCGATCGACAGAACGGCGTCGGCCGCCTCCCGCACCTCGGCTGACAGCCCGGGGCCCTCCTGCCCGAAGACGAGGACGCACTCGCGCGGGAGCGGCGTGGTCTCCAACGGCACGGCGCCCGGCAGGTTGTCGACCCCCAGCAGCGGTAGTCGCCGCTGTGCCGCCCAGGCGACGAGCTCGGCCACGCTCGGGTGGTGGCGGATGTGCTGGTAGCGGTCGGTGACCATCGCCCCACGCCGGTTCCAGCGGCGGCCGCCGACGATGTGGACCTCGGCGGCGAGGAAGGCGTTCGCGGTCCGGACGACCGACCCGATGTTGAAGTCGTGGCTCCAGTTCTCGACTGCCACGTGGAACCCGTGCCGCCGAGTGTCGAGGTCGGCCACGACTGCCTCGCGGCGCCAGTAGCGATAGCGGTCCACCACGTTGCGGCGGTCGCCGTCGCGTAGCAGGTCCGGGTCGAGCCGCGGGTCGTCGGGCCACTGCTCCGGCGCACTCGGCCACGGCCCCACGCCCACGCCGATGTCCTGCTCGCGGTCGGGCTGCTCGCGGTCGTCCACGTCGCCAGCCTGCCATCCCGTGCGACGATCACCCGGTGCTCTCGCCGGACCTCGCGTCGCTGAGCGCCGTGGCGGTCTACGCGGTCGTGTGGGGCTTCGTCTTCGTGGAGTCCGGGCTGCTCGTCGGCTTCCTGCTGCCAGGCGACACGATCCTCTTCGGCGCGGGGCTGCTCACCGCGGCGCAGGTGTCGTCGCAGGCCTCGGGCTCCGCCACGCCGTTCGAACCAGGGCCGTTGGGGTCAGGGCCGCTCCCACCAGGGCCGTTGGTGTCACTGCCGCTGCTGGCCGCCGGAGCGTTCGTCGCTGCGGTGTCCGGCGACCTTGTCGGCTATGCCACCGGCCGCCGGCTGGGACGACCGTGGCTGGAGCGCCGCACCGGCTCCGGCCGCAGCAGGCACTTCACTCCGCAGCGGCTCGCGCAGGCAGAAGCCTGGACGGCCCGCTGGGGGCCCCTCATGGTCATCGCGGCCCGGTGGATCCCCTGGGTCCGCACGCTCGTCCCCGTCATCGCGGGGGCCACGCGAATGCGACTTGCGGCCTTCGCTCTCGCCGATGTCGTCGGCGCCCTCGGGTGGGCGGTCGGGCTGCCGGTGCTCGGGCATCTGGCCGGCTCCCGCCCCTGGCTGCGGGACGTTGCGCTGGCGATCGCGGCCCTTTCCGTGCTCGTGACCCTGGTCGGACCTGCACTCGCGGCGGTTCGGACCCGCCGGCGGAGGAAGGGTGCGAGCCAGGCAAGGCCGGAGGGCAGCATCGGCGAAGGCAGCCGCACGGAGTAGGACACTCCCCGAACCAGCCCGTAGCCTGACCGCGTGCCCGCCGCCCTGTCAGCGACAGTGTCCGACGCCATCCTCACCGCCGCGAGCAGCGGTCATGTCATCGCAGCCGCAAGCAGCGGCCATGTCATCGCAGCCGCGAGCAGCGGTCATGTCCTCGCCCTCGGACCGGACTGGCTCAACACCGACGTCCTGCTCAGCCGCTACTCCAGCGCGGCCCTCGTGCTCGTCGCGATCATCCTGTTCGCCGAGTGCGGCCTGCTCATCGGCTTCTTCCTGCCGGGCGACTCCCTGCTGTTCACCGCCGGCCTGCTCATCGCCGCCGGCACACTCGCCGCACCGCTGTGGCTGCTGTGCGTCGTCGCGAGTGCCGCTGCGATCCTCGGCAACCTCGCCGGCTACGCGATCGGCTTCCGCGCCGGCCCTCGGCTGTTCCGGCGACCCGACTCGCGACTGCTCAAGCAGGAGTACGTCGAGCGCACCCACCACTTCTTCGAACGTCACGGCGCCCGGGCCATCGTGCTGGCCCGCTTCGTGCCGATCGTGCGGACCTTCATCGCCGCGATGGCCGGGGTCGGACGGATGGATCTCCGCCGCTTCTCGATCTACTCCGTCATCGGTGGAATCCTCTGGGGCACCGGGGTCACCCTGCTCGGCCACGCCCTGGGCGGAGTCGACTTCATCCGCAACAACCTTGAGATCATCTTCGTGGTCGTCGTGCTGGTCAGCTTCATCCCCATCGTGCTGGAGCTCACCGCCGGCCGTCGCCGCGCGCGCGACCGCTGACGTCCGCGCACTGTGGCAGCGGACCGGTGCGACCTTGTCCGTTTTAGCCCGGATGCCGCGTCGCTGCTCCTAGGCTGGACGGGTGACGGCCTTGTCGAACGGCGCACGGCAGCTCCTCGCCGTTGTCGGAGTGCTGCTGTGCGTGACGACGCTGTCCTCCTGCGGCAGTCCGGCGCTCACCCGAGTCGCGGCCGGCCGCGAGGGCGCGGGACACAGTGCCGCCGGTGGCGTGGGCAGCGCCGTCGGGACGCCGAGGTCGGACGCCGACCGCGGCCGACCTACGCCCGCCACCTCTGACCCCGCGGGCCAGCCGTCTGAGAGCACCGACGTGGCCGCGCCGGGCACGGCAACAGGAACAGCCGGGCGCGCGGCCGGCAGCTCGGGAGCCACGCCGCGCAACCGCGCCACAGCGGGGGGCGCGGGCACCGGCACGGGGGCGACGGGCACAGCGGGCACTCACACCTCACGCCCCTCGGCGGGTGGGCCGTCGACGGCGAGCAGCAGCAGCAGCGGCGTTCGGGAGTCGGGGTCTGCGTCGTCTCCGGGCCGCGTCGTCGTGCGCGAGGGCGAGGTCACGGTGGGCGGCCTGGTGCGCCAGTACACGCTGGTGCTGCCGCCAGGCGCCTCCGTCGACCGGCCGGTGCGGACCCTGCTGGTGCTGCACGGCTGGCACAACTCCGGTCACCGCTTCGCGCAGGACAGCGGCATCGAGGCGGCCGCGCTCGCCCGGGGGGTGGCGGTGCTCGAGCCTGACGGCTACGCCCACTCCTGGGACGCGGGGCGCTGCTGCGGCACGGCGGCCGCCAGCGGGATCGACGACGTCGCGACGCTGCGGGCGGTGCTCGCCGCCGCCGGGGCCGACGGGGTGGCCAACACTGCACGGCCCTATGTCGTCGGCTTCTCCAACGGCGGCATGATGACCTACCGCTGGCTGTGCAGCGGAGGGGCCGCCCGCGCGGCTGCCGTCCTCAACGGTTCCCTGATGGTGCCCTGCTCCGGCGCCGCTCGCGTGCCGGTGCTGCACGTCTCGGGTCTCGCCGACCAGACCGTTCCCACCGACGGAATCGCGAACTCGGCCTACCTCGGCACCTCGGTGATGTCCGCACAGGACAGCCTCACGACAGCGACCGGCTGCGGCACCCTCAGCGCCGTCACCGGACCGGCGCCCGCGGTGCACGCCCTCAGCGGCTGCGGCGGCCGAGTCCGTCTGCTGACCGTCGCCGGGCTGGGGCACGTGCTGCGAACCGTGGGCGGGTTCTCGCCCGGTCCGTATGCCGTCTCGTGGGTGCTGCGCCAGGGCTGACGGTCAGGCCAGCCCGAGGTCGCGCAGTCCGTAGGCGAAGCGGTAGGCCAGACCCTCCGACTCGACCTTCTGCTGGGCGCCGGTGTCCCGGTCCGCGATGACCGCCACGGCGACCACCTCGGCTCCGGCCTCCCGCAGCGCCTCCACAGCGGTCAGCACGGAGCCACCCGTCGTGCTGGTGTCCTCGACGGCGAGGACTCGACGGCCCGCGACGTCGGGACCCTCGATGCGGCGCTGGAGGCCGTGCGCCTTCTCCGATTTGCGAACGACGAAAGCGTCCAGTTGGCGTCCCTGGGCCGCTGCGGCGTGCAGCATCGACATCGCCACCGGGTCGGCTCCCATCGTCAGCCCGCCCACGGCGTCAAAGTCGAGGTCGGAGGTCAGCTCGAGCATGACCCGGCCGACGAGCGGCGCGGCCTCGGCGTCGAGCGTGACCCGGCGCAGGTCGACGTAGTAGTCGGCCTCCTTGCCCGAGGCGAGAGTCACCCGGCCGTGGACGATGGCCTTGTCCTGGATCTGCTGAAGGAGGGCGTCGCGGTCGCCGGAGGTGCTTGCCATGGCCCGCAACGTAGCGTGCGGCAGAGTGACCGGTGTGAGCGACATCGTCCTCCTGCACAGTCCTCTCACCACCGCCGCGGTCTGGGGACCGCTGCCTGCAGCGCTGCTCGCCCGCGGTCACGCGGTGGTCGCGCCGGACGTGACCGAGGACGCGCGGCCGCCGTTCGCCGTTCGATATGTCGCTGCCGCCCGGCGCGCCTTCGGCGAGGGCGCCTCGCGGGTGCCGGTCATCCTCGTCGCCCACAGCGGAGCGGGTCCGCTGCTGCCGCTGCTGGCCGCCACGGCGCGGGCTGCGCACCGGCCGATCGCCCGGTATGTCTTCCTCGACGCCGGACTTCCACGCCCCAAGCCCGGCTCGCGGCTGGACCTGATGCACGACGAGGACGAGGACTTCGCCCACCACCTGGCCGACGAGCTAGCCAGCGGAGCCCGCTTCCCGACATGGAGCGCCGACCACCTCGCCGGCGAGCTCGGCGGGATGCTGCCCCCTGAGGCTGCGGCGGCGGTGGCGGGGAGCCTGCAGCCGCGTGGCCGCGAGTTCTTCGAGGAGACGCTGCCCGGCTACAGCGACTGGCCCGACGCGCCGGTCACGTACGTGCAGCTGTCGGGCGCCTACGACGTCGCCGCCCGAGTGGCCGAGCACCGGGGGTGGGAGGTGCGCCGGCTCGACCTCGGTCACTTCGGGTGGTGGGTCGCGCCGGAGACCGTGGCGGCCGCGCTGGAGTAGGGCCCGCAGCCTGGCGTCGCCGGGCGGCGGCCGTCGCGCGGGCCCGGGGGGGGCTCGGGGGCTATACCGAGGTGCCGTCGAACTCCGCGAGGATCTCGGCCTCCTTGGCGGGCCGGATGCCGTGGCCCCGGATCACCCCGTCGTCGTCGACCTGCTCGGCCGGGGCGTTCGGCACCAGGTCACGCGACTGCAACCACGCCCACGTGTCCTCGATCGTCTGCCGTGGGTCACGAGTGGGCAGGCCTGCGGCGAGCGCCTTGCTGACGTCGGTGTCCCAGGCGTGCGCGGCCTCCGGGTCGGACTGCGGCATCCACAGCGGCAGCTCGCTCCACGGCTCGACAGCGTGCGCCAGCAGCAGGTTGTCCGGCACCCAGACGAGCTCGGCGTCGCTGCCGGTCACCTCCACGATGTCGCGCAGCCACTGTCCGAAGGTCGTCTGACCGGCCGGACCCACGAGGTTGTAGGCGCCGCTGCGGCCAGCGTCGATGCTCGCCAGCGTGAACGTCGCGATGTCGCGGGCGTCGATCAGCTGCATCGGCACGTCGGGGTCGCCCGGAGCCAGCACGCGCCCCCCTCGGGCGACGCGCACCAGCCACCAGGGCAGTCGACCGACGTTCTCCCAGGGTCCGAGGATGATGCCGGGCCGGAGGACCAACGTGCGGTCGGGGCCGAAGGCGCGCTCTGCCGCGCGCTCGCACCCCACTTTCTGAACGCCGTAGTCGCCGCCCTCTGGCCCGGCGTCCGGGTCGCCGTCGTGCAGGGGTGACTGCTCGTCACTGCGCTGGAGGGGCCAGTCGCGGTAGGCGGAGACCGAGGAGACGAAGACGTAGCGGTCGGCGTGCTCTGCCAGGGTCGTGGCGGACAGCCCCACGACCGCCGGCACGTAGCCGCAGCTGTCGACGACCGCGTCCCACCGGCCGTGCTCCTGCGCATGCTGGGCCAGCGTCGTCACGTCCTCAGCGGAGGTGCGGTCGCCGCGCAGCGCCGTGACCCGGGGGTCGTCGGCCGCAGTCCGGCCGCGGTTGAACGTCGTGACGTCATCGCCGCGGTCGAGGGCCGCGTCGACGACGGCCCGGCCGAGGAAGGAGGTGCCGCCGATCACCAGGAGTCGCATAGGCCGATCTCATCGCAGGACGCTGCTCGGCGCCAGAGACCCGGTCGCAGTTTCGCTGAGGGCCGAGGGGCGGACGTGGCGCCGGGTGGAGGTCCCTCCCGGTGGAGTCCCCTCCCGCCGGTGCAGACCCCTCCAGCCGGGTGCAGACCCCTCCCGCCGGGTGCAGACCCCTCCAGCCGGGTGGAGGCGCCGCCGGATGAAGACGCCTCCCGCCTCCAGACGCAGAAATGGGTCAGATACCGCAACTCCACGGGCGGCGGAGGTGCGGTACCTGACCCATTTCTGGCTTCGGTGGCTGTCGTGTCGTTGTCGTGGCTCTCAGCGGCGGCGCAGCCACCGGAAGAGGAGGGCGCCGACTGCCAGGGCGGCGACGACCGGGGCGGCCCGCTTAAGCAGCGGTCCGGCGACGACGCTGAGCAGATTGAGTCCGCCGTCGTCGCCACCGGTCTGCGCGGCTGTCACCGATGGGCGGACGGTGCCACCGGCTGTTTGGGACGTCGCCGCTCCCGAGGTGGACGCAGCGCCCGATGGCCCGGCCCCGGCGCCGACCGATCCAGTCGACATGGCCGGGGCGGAGGTAGTCCCGGAGGAGCCGTCGCCGGAGGCAGCACCACCGGAGCCGTCACCCGAGGCACCACCGAACCCGTCACCGGAGGCAGCACCACCGGACCGGTCACCGGAGGCAGCACCACCGGAGCCGTCGCCCGAGGCAGCACCGGAAGCCGCAGCTGCGGCGTTCGGGCTGGGGGTGGCACCCGCCGCCATCTTGCCGGCGAGACAGTCGGCGAACTGCCCGATCAGCTTGGCACCGACGTCGTTCATGACGCCGCGCCCGAACTGCGCCGGACGGCCGGTGATGTTGAGGTCGGTCCGGACGTCGACCCGGGTGCTGTCAGCGGACTCCGAGGTGAGGGTCGCGGTGACGGTCGCCTTGGCGGTGCCGGAGCCGCGGGCCTCCTTGCCCGCGGCTTCGATCACGGCGGTGTGGCTGGCCTCGTCCTTCGACACGAACGTCGCCTCACCGCCGTAGGTGATCGAGATCGGCCCCAGCTTGACCTTGACCTTGCCGGTGAACGAGTCGCCGTCGACCGACTCGAGCGTCGCCCCCGGCATGCAGGGGGCGATCGACTCGACGTCGAGCAGGGTCCGCCAGGCGTCTTCGACTCCCGCGGGGACGGTGAAGGAGTGCTCCAGCTCCACGCCCGCCCCTAGAGCCCGGCCGCGGTTGCCACCGCGCGGGCGGTCAGGACCTGCGCGAGGTGGGCGCGGTAGTCGCTGCTGCCGTGCAGGTCGCTCGGCGGGGTCGTCCCCTCCGAGGCCGAGGCGGCGGCCCGGGTGATGGACTCCTTGTCCACCGAGGCACCGACCAGAGCCTGCTCGACGGCGGTGGCCCGCAGGGGCGTCGAGCCCATGTTGGTCAGCCCGATGCGGGCCTCGGCGATCGTGTCTCCGTCGCGGCGGACGGCGGCGGCTACCCCGACGATGGCCCAGGACTGGGCGACCCGGCCGAACTTCTCGTAGGCGTAGCCCCAGCCGTCACCGAGCTTGGGCACACGGACCTCGGCGAGGATCTCGTCCGGCGACAGCGCGGTCGTCAGGTAGTCGAGGAAGAACTCCCGCGCAGGAATCGTGCGTCGGCCACCCGGCCCGACGGCGACGAGCTCGGCGTCCAGCGCCAGGGCCGCCGCCGGCAGGTCACCGGCGGGGTCGGCGTGAGCCAGCGAGCCGCCGAGGGTGCCGCGGTGGCGGACCTGCCGGTCGGCCACCGTCTCGGTGGCGATGGCGAGCAGCTGGGCGTACTGGTTGACCAGCGGGTCGTCGATGACGTCGCAGTGGCGGGTCATGGCGCCGATCGCCAGGACGTCGCCCTCGTCCCGCACGCCGCGCATCTCGCTCACCCGGCCGAGGTCGACGAGGACCTCGGGGTAGGCCAGGCGCAGCCGCATGACCGGCAGCAAACTCTGGCCTCCGGCGAGGACCTTGGCGTCCTCACCGGCCTGCTGCAGCGCGCTGACCGCCTCGTCCAGGCTCGTCGGCGCCACGTAGTCGAACGCTGCCGGGATCACTGCGCACCTCCTGTCGTGCCCGCGCCAGCGAGCGAGCCGGACTGGGATGACTGGGCCCCTGATCGAGCATCGTGCACGGCCCGCCACACCCGCTCCGGGGTGCAGGGCATCTCGATGTCGCTGACCCCGAAGTGCCGGACAGCGTCGAGAACGGCGTTGACGACGGCGGGCGTGGAGGCGATCGTGCCGGCCTCGCCCACCCCCTTGACGCCCAGCGGGTTGGACGTCGCGGGCGTCTCGGTCATGTCGGTCGTGAAGCTGGGCAGGTCGGCTGCACTCGGAATGAGGTAGTCGACGAAGGTGCCGGTGACCAGGTTGCCCTCGCTGTCGAAGACGGCCTCCTCGAACAGTGCCTGCGCGATGCCCTGCGCCAGGCCGCCGTGGACCTGACCTTCGGCGATCAGCGGGTTGACGACGGTGCCGATGTCGTCGACGCAGACGTAGGACCGCAGTCGGACGCGCCCGGTCTCGGTGTCGACCTCGGCGGCACAGAGGTGTGTGCCGTGCGGGTAGGAGAAGTTCTCCGGGTCGAACGTCGCATCGGCGTCGATGCTCGGCTCCACGCCGTCGGGCAGGTTGTGGGCGGCGAAGGTCGCCAGCGCGATCTCCTGGATCGTCTTGGTGCTGCCGGGCGAGCCCTTGACGCGGAAGGCCCCGTCGGCGAACTCCAGGTCACCCGGGTCGCACTCGAGCAGGTGCGCCGCGATCGGCTTGGCCTTCTCCAGCACCTTGTCCGCCGCCTTGACGACTGCGATGCCACCGACGACGAGAGACCGGGAACCGTAGGTGTCCAGGCCCTTGTGGCTGACGTTGGTGTCGCCGTGCACGACGAGGACGTCCTCGAAGGGCACGCCGAGCCGGTCGGCGACGATCTGGCTCCACGACGTGTCGTGACCCTGGCCGTGCGGCGAGGTGCCGGTGATGACCTCCACCTTGCCGCTGGGCAGCATCCGGATCTGCGCGTGCTCCCAGCCGCCCGCGCCGTAGGACAGCGAGCCGAGCACCCGGCTGGGCGCGAGGCCGCACATCTCGGTGAAGGTCGAGATGCCGATGCCCAGCTGCACCGGGTCGTTGCGGTCGCGCCGTTCCTGCTGCTCGCGCCGCAGCGCGTCGTAGCCGAACAGCGACATCGCCTTCTCGGTCGCGGCCTCGTAGTTGCCGCTGTCGTAGGTCAGGCCCGCGACGGTCGTGTAGGGGAACTCCTCGTGCTTGATCCAGTTGCGCTCGCGCAGCTGCATCGGATCGACCCCGAGCTCGACCGCGAGCTCGTCCATGATCCGCTCGATCGCGAACGTCGCCTCCGGTCGGCCCGCGCCGCGGTAGGCGTCCGTCCACGTCTTGGTCGTGAAGACGCCGGTGCAGGCGAAGTGGTAGGCCGGGATCTTGTAGATGGCGTTGAACATGAACGCGCCGAGGACCGGCACGCCCGGTGTGACGAGGCCGAGGTAGGCGCCCATGTCCGCCAGGAGCTCGACCTTGAGGCCCTTGAGGTTGCCCTCGCGGTCCGAGGCGATCGTGATGTCCTGGATCTGGTCGCGGCCGTGGTGGGCGGTCATCAGCGACTCGGAGCGCGTCTCGGTGTACTTCACCGGCTTGCCGAGCTTGCGGCCGATGAGGAAGGTGATGACCTCCTCGGGCGTCACCTGCAGCTTGCCGCCGAAGCCGCCGCCGACGTCGGGGGCGATGACGCGGACCTCGTGCTCGGGGGTGCCCGTGACCAGGGCCAGCATGAGCCGCAGGATGTGCGGCACCTGCGTCGCCGACCACAGCGCCCACTGCTCACCCTGCCGTGCGCACACCACCGAGCGCGGCTCCATGAACGCGGGGATCAGCCGCTGCTGCCGGAAACGGCGCTTGACCACAACCTCGGCGTTCGCGATGGCCTCGTCGATCGGGTCGCCGGTGCCGGCCTCGCCGGAGTCGAAGACCCACGTGAAGCACTTGTTGGTGCCCTTGTCCTCGTGGACCAGGGGTGAGCCGTCGGCGAGCGCGGCCTCCATGTCCAGGACAGCGGGCAGCGGCTCGTAGTCGACCTCGATCGCCTCGAGTGCGTCGACAGCGGCATAGCGGTCACGGGCGACGACGCAGGCGACCGCTTCACCGACGTGCCGGACCTCGCTGACGGCCATCGCCGGATGGTCGGGATGGACCATGTCGGGGGTCACCGGCCAGGCACACGGCAGCGATCCCTGCTCGCCGGCGAGGTCCTGACCTGAGAACGCCGCTACGACTCCCGGGCGTCCGAGCGCGCCTGACACGTCGACGCGGCTGATCTTCGCGTGCGCCATCGGGCTGCGGAGGATCGCGATGTGCAGCATGCCGGGCAGCGACAGGTTGTCCGTCCACGTGGTGCGGCCGGTGATGAGGTGCGCGTCCTCCTTGCGGGGACGCGGGACGCCGAGCTCGCGGCGGTCCGAACCCTCGGTGTCCGGCCCCACCGGGCTGTCGGCGATCTGCGCCGCGACCTCCTGCGGGTCGATCTCGCTCATGCCCCCACCTCCGCCGGAGTCTCCGACGACGCAGCCTGCGCGCCGATGTGCCCTGTGGAGTCAGCCGAGGCAGACGGGGAGGCCGACTGCGCCGTTCGCAGATCCTTGGCCGCCGACTGCACAGCCCGCACGATGTTCTGGTAGCCGGTGCACCGGCAAAGGTTGCCCTCGAGGCCCTCCCGGACCTCCTGCTCGCTGGGGTCCGGGTTGTCCTGCAGCAGGTCGATCGCGGCCATGATCATCCCGGGGGTGCAGTAGCCGCACTGCAGGCCGTGCATCTCGTGGAACGCGCGCTGCACCGGGTGCAGGCCCTCGGTCGACGCCCCGATCGGCGCGTCCGGCGACAGGCCCTCGATCGTCAGAACGTCGCTGCCGTCCGCCTGGACCGTCAGCACGGTGCAGGACTTCACGGCCTCGCCGTCCAGGTGCACTGTGCAGGCACCGCAGTTGCTGGTGTCGCAGCCGACGACCGTGCCGACCTTGCCGAGCCGGTCTCGCAGGTAGTGGACGAGCAGTAGTCGGGGTTCGACGTCGTCGTCATATCTGACGCCGTCGACGGTCACCGAGACGCGTGTCATAGGAAGTGCCGCTCCTGTCCTCGATCGCCAGTGAACAAGCGGGTTGCGGAAGCCGGAGGCCCCCGCCGAGGCGAGGGCCACTGGTGTGATGGCGCTCACCATGCCACCACTGTCACCGACGCGCCAGAGGTTGCCGTCGCAAGATCGCAGAAGGTTGCAGGAAGGCATGCTTCTCGCTCGCGGCAGGGGTTGCGGGAGGCGCTTCGCGGGGACAAGCCGAAGTGACCATGACACTGCCCACCACCGCGGCGCACTCCTTGGGGGCACCGCGGTGCTCCGAAGGAGGACCTGATGCCGCTCGTGCGTCGTCTGGCACGCCCGCTGCTCGCCGCAAGCTATGTCTACAACGGCCTGGATGCCGTGCGGCACCCGCAGGACAAGGTGGCGAACGCGAAGCCCGTGCTCGACGTGCTCGGGCCCAAGCTCGGGCTGAGCTCGCTCAACGCCGACCCCGCGCAGCTCATCCGGCTCAACGGTGCCACCCATGTCGCGGCGGGGTCCCTGCTCGCCCTGGGCAAGCTCCCGCGCCTGTCCGCACTCGTCCTCGCGGTGTCGTCGATTCCGACGATCTGGGCCGACAACGCCTTCTGGCGCGCCTCTCCCTCGGAGAAGCCGCAGGTGACGCACGAGTTCTTCAAGAGCCTCAGCGCGATGGGCGGCCTCTGGCTCGCCGCCGTCGACACTTCCGGCAAGCCGTCGGTTGGCTACCGCGCCAAGCGTGCCGCCAAGCTCGCCAAGAAGGCCGGTGGCTCAGCCGCCCACTCAGCGAAGGAGCACCTGCCGGGGTGACGGGAAGGTCCAGCCGGCGGCTGGCTGACGCCTCCCGGCCCTCGCCTGCCGGGCTGAGGCCTGCCGCCTGACGTCTGGCGCCGGCCGTCTGACGCCACACGGACGGAAATGGGTCACGTCCCGCAGTTTTTCCTCTCGGGAATCTGCGGGACGTGACCCATTTCTGCGCCTGGCACTGCGCGTGGCACGGCACTGCGTCTGGCACTGCGTCTGGCACTGCGCCTGGCACCCCGACTCCCGGGGCGCCGGGGGGTCAGGCCGGAGGCAGGCCGTTCTCGTCCTGCGGCATCGCCCGCGGCGGCAGCGGGGACTGCAGCGGGTCGGTGAACTCCGAGGACAGGGGCCACTCCGTGGCGGCCCGCACCGCGTCGGCGTCGCGGTCGGCTTCGGTGGCAGCGGGACCGTCCGCCCCGATGTACCCCTCGGGGGCCTGTCCGTGCTTGGCGGCTCCGGACTGCTGCGCCTCGGAGGAGGCCTCCTGCGCCTCTCGGCGGCGCTGCTCCACCTCCGCCTGCTCCCGTGCGGACGGCTCTCGCCCCGGCTGAGCTGACTGTCCCGGCTGCTGGTCCGACATCTCTGCTCCTTCCATGGCGGCACCGGCGGCAGTCGCGGCCGCCGGCGCCTCCAACAGGTCCTTGTAGAGCCGGCCACGGAGATGGTCGACCTCGTGCTGCAGGCACCGACCCAGCAGCCCGTCACCCTCGACGACGATCGGACGGCCCCACGGGTCGCACCCCTCGACCCGGGCCCACGCAGGACGTGGCGTCGGGTCGAAGACGCCTACCAGGCTCAGGCAGCCCTCCTCGTCGGTGACGATGTCACCGCCGGTCGCCACGAGCCGGGGGTTCACGACCGCTCCGCGGTGACGTCGACCCTGGTCGTCCTCGCAGTCGTAGACGAAGACGGCCAGCGGCAGCCCGATCTGGTTCGCCGCCAGGCCTACCCCGTCGGCGTCCTCCATCGCGGCGAACATGTCGGCGACGATGACGCGCAG
>JBQCDV010000032.1:0-6526 GCA_051960855.1 Actinomycetales bacterium | reverse complement strand
CCGGCCCCTGGGACTGGCGGCGCACTAGGGACACCGGCACGCCCATCCGCTGGAGCACGCCGGCGGTCCCCGATGTCGCGCTGATCTCGAAGCCGAGGTCGGCCAGGCGCTTGACCGGGAAGATCATCGCGCGCTTGTCCCGGTCCGCCACCGACACGAAGGCCCGGCCCTTGGTGGGCAGTGAGCCGGACACGGCAGTCGCCGCCTTGGCGAAGGCGAGCCCGAAGCCGCGGTCGATGCCCATGACCTCGCCGGTGGAGCGCATCTCGGGCCCGAGCACGGTGTCGACGTTCTTGCCCTGTGGGTCACGGAAGCGCGAGAAGGGCAACACCGCTTCCTTGACGGCGACCGGAGCATCGAGCGGCAGATCGCCACCGTCACCCTCGGGTCGCAGCAGGCCCTCCGACCGCAGCTCGCTTATCGTCGCGCCGACCATAATCCGGGCGGCCGCCTTGGCAAGGGGTGTCGCAGTCGCCTTGGAGACGAAGGGAACGGTGCGCGAGGCGCGGGGGTTGGCCTCGAGGACGTAGAGCACGTCGCCGGCGATGGCGTACTGCACGTTGAGCAATCCTCGAACGCCGACGCCGCGCGCGATCGCCGTCGTCGACTGCCGGATGCGCTCGATGTCGGCTGCTCCGAGGGAGAACGGCGGCAGCGCACACGCGGAGTCACCGGAGTGGATGCCCGCCTCCTCAATGTGCTCCATGACGCCGCCGAGGTAGAGCTCCTCACCGTCGTAGAGGGCGTCGACGTCTATCTCGACGGCGTCGTCGAGGAACCGGTCGATTAGCACCGGGTGCGCGACCAGGTCGGAGGAGGAGTGCCGCTCGAGGTAGCCCTCGAGGTGCGCGTCGTCGTAGACGATCTCCATGCCTCGACCGCCCAGCACATAGGACGGCCGGACCAGGACGGGGTAGCCGATCTCGGCGGCGATCGCCGAGGCCTCGGTGTAGGACTGCGCCGTGCCGTGCTTCGGGGCGGGCAGCCCGGCGGCCGCCAGGACCCGGCCGAAGGCGCCGCGCTCCTCGGCGAGATGGATGGCCTCGGCTGCGGTGCCGAGGATCGGCACCCCGGCCTCGGTGAGCGCCCGCGCGAGACCGAGGGGAGTCTGGCCGCCCAGCTGGACGATGACGCCGAGGACCGGGCCGGCGGCCTGCTCCGCCGCGATCACCTCGAGGACGTCCTCGAGGGTGAGCGGCTCGAAGTAGAGGCGGTCGGAGGTGTCGTAGTCGGTCGACACGGTCTCCGGGTTGCAGTTGACCATGATGGTCTGCAGCCCCGCACCGCGCAGCGCCATCGAGGCGTGGACGCAGGAGTAGTCGAACTCGATGCCCTGCCCGATGCGGTTCGGCCCGGAGCCGAGGATCACCACGGCGGGCGTCGTTCGGGGCTCGACCTCGGTCTCCTGCTCGTAGGTCGAGTAGTGGTAGGGCGTGCGGGCCTCGAACTCGGCCGCGCACGTGTCGACGGTCTTGTAGACCGGCCGGATGCCGAGGGCGTGCCGGACACCGCGCACGACCTGCTCGGGCAGTCCGCGCAGCTGGCCGAGCTGGGCGTCGGAGAAGCCCATCCGCTTGGCCCGCTGCAGCAGCGCGGGGGTGAGCTCGGGCGCGGCGGCGATGCGCGCGGCGATCTCGTTGATCGCCGCGATCTGGTCGAGGAACCACGGGTCGATAGCGGTGGCCTCGTGCGCCTGCTCGACGGTCGCGCCAAGCGCCATCGCGCGCTGCACCAGGGCGAGGCGGCCGTCGGTCGGGGTGGCGGCGCGAGCAAGGAGGTCCGCTGCGCCCTCGACGTCGGCAGCCGAGCCACCCACGTGCGCGAGGGCCGGCCACGAGAAGGATGAGCCGGTCTTCTCGAGGCTGCGCAAGGCCTTCTGGAGCGCCTCAGGGAAGTTGCGGCCGATGGCCATGGCCTCGCCGACCGACTTCATCGTGGTCGTGAGGACCGGGTCGGCGGCGGGGAACTTCTCGAAGGCAAAGCGCGGCACCTTGACGACGACGTAGTCCAGCGTCGGCTCGAAGGACGCCGGCGTCTCCTGCGTGATGTCGTTGCGGATCTCGTCGAGGGTGTAGCCGACCGCGAGCTTGGCGGCGATCTTCGCGATCGGGAAGCCGGTCGCCTTGGACGCGAGCGCCGAGGACCGCGAGACGCGCGGGTTCATCTCGATGACGATGATGCGACCGTCGTCGGGGTTGACCGCGAACTGGATGTTGCAGCCGCCGGTGTCGACCCCGACCGCGCGGATCACGTCGATCGCGATGTCGCGCAGCCGCTGGTACTCGCGGTCAGTGAGCGTCAACGCGGGGGCGACGGTGATGGAGTCCCCGGTGTGCACGCCCATCGGGTCGAGGTTCTCGATGCTGCAGACCACGACGACGTTGTCGTTGCGGTCACGCATGAGCTCGAGCTCGTACTCCTTCCACCCGAGGATCGACTCCTCGAGCAGCACCTCCGTGGTCGGGCTGGCAGCGAGGCCAGCACCGGCGATGCGGCGCAGGTCGGCCTCGTCGTAGGCGAAGCCAGAGCCAAGTCCCCCCATCGTGAAGCTCGGTCGTACGACCAGCGGGTAGCCAAGCTCGTCGGCCGCGGCGAGGCAGTCGTCCATCGAGTGGCAGATGGAGGAGCGCGCGCTCTCGGCACCGATGCGGGCCACGATCTCCTTGAACCGCTGGCGGTCCTCGCCTGCCTCGATCGCGTCGACATTCGCGCCGATCAGCTCGACACCGTGCTCCTCGAGGACGCCGAGGCGGTGCAGCTCCATCGCGGTGTTGAGAGCGGTCTGGCCGCCGAGGGTGGCCAGCAGCGCATCCGGCTTCTCGCGCTCGATGACCTTGGCGACGATCTCCGGGGTGATCGGCTCGACGTAGGTGGCGTCGGCCATCTCGGGGTCGGTCATGATCGTGGCCGGGTTGGAGTTGACCAGGCTGACGCGCAGTCCCTCCGCGCGCAGCACCCGGCACGCCTGCGTGCCTGAGTAGTCGAACTCGCAGGCCTGACCGATGACGATCGGGCCGGAGCCGATGACGAGGACGTGGCGCAGGTCGTCGCGACGTGGCATGCGTCAGGCCTTCCGGTCGAGGAGCTCGACGAAGCGGTCGAAGAGGTAGGAGGCGTCATGCGGGCCGGCCGCCGCCTCGGGGTGGTACTGCACGGAGAACGCCGGCACGTCCAGGCAGCGCAGGCCTTCGACGACGTTGTCGTTGAGGTCGACGTGGGACACCTCGACCTGCCCGAACGGCGTTGTCACGGGCTGGCCGATCGGGGCATCGACCGCGAAGCCGTGGTTGTGCGCGGTGATCTCGACCTTGCCGGTGGCGAGGTCCATCACCGGCTGGTTGATCCCACGGTGGCCGAAGCGCAGCTTGTAGGTGCCGAAGCCGAGCGCGCGGCCCAGGATCTGGTTGCCGAAGCAGATGCCGAAAAGCGGCAGCTGTCGCACCAGCACACTTTGCGTCAGCTTGACAGCATCGGTCGTGGTGGCGGGGTCACCGGGACCGTTGGAGAGGAAGACGGCGTCCGCGTTCACGGCGAGGACGTCGTCGATCGTCGAGTCCAGCGGCAGGACGTGGACCTCGAGGCCACGCTCGGCCATGCGGTGCGGAGTCATCGCCTTGATGCCGAGGTCGATCGCCGCGATCCGCGCCTTGGTCTCGCCGACGGCCTTGACGACGTAGGGCTGCTGGGTCGTGACGGCGCTCGCGTGCTCCGACCCGGCCATGCCCGGTTGCTCCAGCACCCGCTGCTGCAGGCGCTGGGCGTCGAGCTCAGTGGTGGAGATGCCGACCCGCATGGCGCCGCGGTCGCGCAGGTGCCGGGTGAGCGCGCGGGTGTCGATGCCGCTGATGCCGACGATTCCCTGCTCGCGCAGGCCGTCCTCGAGCTCACGGGTGGAGCGCCAGTTGGACGCTCGGGGTGAGGGGTCGCGCACGACGTAACCGGCCACCCAGATGCGCGCGGACTCGTCGTCCTCGTCGTTCAGGCCGGTGTTGCCGATGTGCGGCGCGGTCTGGATGACGACCTGCCCGTGGTAGCTCGGGTCGGTCAGGGTCTCCTGGTAGCCGGTCATCCCGGTGGCGAAGACCGCCTCGCCGAAGGTCTCGCCGTCCGCGCCGTAGGCCTCGCCGTGGAAGGCACGGCCGTCCTCGAGCACCAGCAGTGCCGGGGCACGCTCCGACAGGCTCACTCCGCCTCCCTCTCGCTCTCGACGAGCGCTTCCAGTCCCTGCAGCAGCCGGGCCCGCTCCGCGTCGTTGCGGACGTAGACCCCGCTGTCCAGCGTCAGCCCCCCGTGCTTCCAGGTGAGAACGACGATGCCGTCGTCGCGCACCACCTTGCCTGCGAGCCCCGAGCTGCGTCCGACGGCCGTCAGCGCGTCCGCGGGGACGAAGAGCGGGTCAGCGCCGTTGCGGTCGACCAGCACTCCGGCGCTCGACAGCGTCACGGTCGCCTGTGCCCGGATGCCGAGCCCCTGTGCCGATACCCGCTCGAGCCAGCGGCCGCCGTAGGTCGTGCCGACATACAGCCCGTCGACGGCGGAGAAGCTGGTGCCGTGCGCCTCCTCGGGCACGGCGGGCAACGGGGCCACGTCCGCTTGGCGGCGCGTGCGGCTGCGCCACCCTCGCCACATCGCCAGCCAGCCCAGCACCACCACGGCCAGCAGCCCCAGCATCGCGAGGATGCGACCGGGGGTGTCCCGGTCCTGGTGAAGGGCGGCAATGACGTGACTGATGGGGCTGACGTGGCTGATGGCGCTGACGTGGCTCAGGAGGTGCAGCATCGCTCAGACCAGCGCACCGTCGAGGACGGTGGGCCGCCCGTGCAGGAACGTCGCGACCACCGCACCCGGCAGGGTCAGCCCCGCATACGGTGTGTTTGACGACAACGAGGCACCGCCACCTCGGACCTCCCGCCGGGCGGCCGGGTCGACGAGCACGAGGTTGGCGGGCTCACCGACTGCCAGCGGCCGGCCCTGGCCGTGCACGCGCCCGATCGCGGCAGGACGCGTCGACATCCGGTCGGCCACGCCGGCCCAGTCCAGCAGCCCGGTCTCGACCATCGCCTCCTGCACGACCGACAGTGCGGTCTCGAGCCCCAGCATCCCGAAGGCCGCCTCCGCCCACTCGCAGTCCTTGTCCTCCACCGGATGCGGGGCGTGGTCGGTCGCCACCGCGTCGATCGTGCCGTCGGCCAGCGCCTCGCGCAGCGCCTCGACATCGGCCTTGGTGCGCAGCGGCGGGTTCACCTTGTAGCGCGGGTCGTAGCTGGCGGCGAGGTCGTCGGTGAGCAGCAGGTGGTGCGGGGTGACCTCGGCGGTCACATCCCAGCCCTTGCTTTTGGCCCACCGCAGGATCTCGACCGACCCGGCCGTCGACACGTGGCAGATGTGCAGCCGCGAGCCAACGTGCGCAGCCAGCAGGACGTCGCGGGCGATGATCGCCTCTTCGGCGACCGCCGGCCACCCGGTCAGCCCGAGCACCCCCGAGAGCTGGCCCTCGTTCATCTGCGCGCCAGCGGTCAGCCGCGGCTCCTGCGCGTGCTGCGCCACGACCCCGTCGAACGCCTTGACGTACTCCAGTGCTCGGCGCATCAGCACCGCGTCCGACACGCACTTGCCGTCGTCGCTGAAGACCCGGACCCCGGCGGCGCTGTCGGCCATCGCGCCAAGCTCGGCCAGCTGCTCCCCGGCGAGTCCCACGGTCACCGCACCAACCGGTCGCACCTCGCAGTGCCCGGCCGACTGGCCCAGACGCCACACCTGCTCGACAACACCGGCGGTGTCGGCGACTGGGTCGGTGTTGGCCATCGCGTGCACGGCGGTGAAGCCACCGAGGGCAGCAGCGGCGGTCCCGGTCTCGACGGTCTCGGCATCCTCGCGGCCCGGCTCGCGCAGATGTGTGTGCAGGTCCACCAAGCCCGGCAGGGCCACCAGACCCGCAGCGTCGATGACCTGCGCAGCGGTCGCTGCGACGTTCGGGCCGATCTCGGCGATGACGCCGTCGCGGATAAGGATGTCCGCCGCCTCGCCGCCGAGGACCCGCGCGCCACGGATGAGCACGGAGCTCTGAGCGCCCTCGGAGCCGGAAACCGTTGTCATTGCTTGCCTTTCGCTTCCGGTGCTCACGCCTGCGCCAGCAGCAGGTAGAGGACGGCCATGCGCACGCTGACGCCGTTGCTGACCTGCTCGACGATGGTGGAGCGAGCGGAGTCGGCGGCTTCGGCGGAGATCTCGAGGCCGCGGTTCATGGGGCCGGGGTGCATGACGATCGCGTGGTCCGGCAGCAGTCCGAGCCGGCGGCGGTCGAGCCCGTAGCGGCGGGAGTACTCGCGCGCGGAGGGGAAGTAGGCGGCGTTCATCCGTTCGCGCTGGACGCGCAGCATCATGACGACGTCGACCTTGGGCAGCACCGCGTCGAGGTCGTAGGACGTCTCGCACGGCCACGTGTCCACGCCGACCGGCAGCAGCGTCGGGGGCGCGACCAGGGTGACGCGGGCGCCCAGAGTCGACAGCAGCAGCACGTTGGACC
>JBQCDV010000031.1:0-42238 GCA_051960855.1 Actinomycetales bacterium | reverse complement strand
GCGCGTCCGGCGACTCTGCCTCCGCCTCCTCCGCCTCGACGACGCTGAAGCAGCGCACCGTCCGGCTCGTAACGGCTGCCACGGCTGACACGACGGCGGGCACGACGCCGCCGAGCGTGAGCGCGGGGATGGGACCGAGCGCTCCCGCGACGGCGCCGATCGTGGTGTCGCCGAGGGCGGGTCCCCCACGCGAGGACATCTGGTAGATCGAGGAGACGCGGCCGCGGAGCTCGTCCGGCGTCTCGATCTGCACGGCGGCATGACGGACGGTGGTGGCGAGTGCATCGGCCACGCCGAGGCCGAGGGCCATAACGATCGCGAGCCAGAAGACGCGCGACTGGGCGAGTCCGACCACGAAGAGGCCGTAGACGAACGTGCCGGCGAGCACGATGTGCCCGGACCGCGACGACCGGACGAGCTTGAAGACGAGCGCGGAGCCGAGGAGCGCGCCCGCCGACGGCGCGGCCGACAGCAGCCCGTAGCCCGTCGCCCCCACGTGCAGGATGTCCACGGCGAAGGCCGGCAGCACGACGCGGTAGGCACCGAAGACCGTGGCGGACAGGTCCAGGCCCATGAGCTGCCAGATCACCGGACGATGCCGGATGTAGGCGACGCCCTCCCGCATGCTGTGCAGCAGCGACCGGTGGCCCCCCGTCGGCTCGAGGCGCGGGACGTGGAGCATCGCGAGCACCGCGACCAGGACGGCATAGGTCACGGCGTCGAAGGCGTAGACCACCCCGGGTCCGCCCACCGCGATCATCAGGCCGGCGAGGGCGGGACCGGCCAGGATCGCGAGCTCGCGCGACGGGTTGAGCAGTGCGAAGGCGTCGACGAGGCGCTCCTTCGGCACCATCGCGGGAATCAACGCCTGCCGAGCCGGCTGGTCGAAGGTGGCCGCTGCGGTGGCCAGCAGCGCAGACACCACGACGACACCCGTCGACGCGTGGCCCGAGAAGGTGGCGATGGTCAGGGCGAGGGAGACGACGAGCGCCACGGCCTGGGCGGCCTGCAGCAGGCGACGGCGGTCGAGCCGGTCGGCGTAGACCCCGCCGATCGGACTGAGCACCACCAGCGCGACGGCCTGCGCGAGCCCGACGAGGCCGGTCTGCGCCGTCGAGCCGGTCAGCTCGTACACCTGGTAGAGGTTCGCCGCCACGGCACCCCGCGTGCCGATCTGTGACAGGACGACCCCGCCCCAGTAGAGGTCGAAGTCGCGGTTCCTCAACACCGCGGGGACACCCACGCGGCTCCTCCTTGTCGTGGGTCGGGACCTCAGCCGAGCGGGACGAGCGTGACCTTCGTCGGGTCCACCGACAGGTACACCTGCGTCCCAGGCTCGAGCGACTGCGTGGGGTTGGAGTGGTTGCGGAACTCGAGCTTGCCGACGCCCACGATGTGGTCGACCGCCTCACCCATGAACGCGCGCGACAGCACCTGTCCGGACCACTCGTTCGGGATGTCGCCCCGGCGCACGGTGGAGAGCGCGACGCACTCGGGGCGGATGGAGACGAGGACGTCCTCTCCGACAGCCGGCGTCCGGGTCAGCTCGCGAGCGACCAGGCGGCCTTCCACGGTCTCGACGACCGCCTCGTCGCCGCTCGTGCTCGTGACCGTGCCCTTGACGAAGTTGGAGCTGCCGATGAACTCGGCGACGAACTTCGTCTGGGGGTTGGTGTAGACCTCGCGGGGCTTGCCGACCTGCTCGACGTGACCGTGGTTCATCACCGCGATCCGGCTCGACATGACCAGGGCCTCGCTCTGGTCGTGGGTCACGTAGATGGACGTCAGGCCAAGCTCGCGCTGCAGGCGCTTGAGCTCGAATCGCATGTTCTCGCGCAGCTTGGCGTCGAGGTTGGACAGCGGCTCGTCGAGCAGCAGCAGCGGAGGCTGGGTGACGAGCGCCCGCGCAAGCGCCAGGCGCTGCTGCTGGCCACCCGACAGCTTCGTGGCGGGGCGGTCGGCGTAGGCGCTCAGCTCGGTCACCTCGAGCACCCGGCTGACCCGGTCCTCGATCTCCTTCGACCCCGGACGCTTGTTGCGGGGCAGCACGTCGAGCGGGAACGAGACGTTCTTGAACACCGTCATGTGCGGCCAGATGGCGTAGGACTGGAAGACCATGCCGAGCCCGCGCCGGTTGGCCGGCAGGTTGACCTGCTGCGCCCCGTCGAAGAGCACCGTCTCGTCGAGGCAGATGCGCCCGCCATCGGGCCGCTCGAGCCCCGCAATCGAGCGCAGGGTCGTCGTCTTCCCGCACCCACTGGGGCCGAGAAGGGTGAAGAGCTCGCCATCCTGCACGTCGAAGCTCACCCCTCCGACCGCGAACACCCGCTTGCCGTCAGGGCGCGACCGCCGCAGCCGACGCCCCCCGGTGTCCTCGTAGCTCTTCACGAGCGAGTCGATGGTCAGCATGAGCAGCGCTCCTTCGGGTCGCTCGTCGGTATCACGACGCCTCCTGCTGGAGGCCGACGCGAGCTCCGAGTCGGTAGGCGACGGCCACGAGGACGACGAGGATCGTCACCATGCAGACGCCGATCGCCGCGAGGGTCGTGAACTGGCCGTTCTCGAACTGCTCCCAGATGAGGACCGAGAGCACCTCGTTGCCAGGGCTGTACAGGAGGATCGTGCTGGAGAGCTCACGGAAGGAGACCACCAGGATGTAGACCCACCCGGCCAGGATCCCGCTGGACGCCAGCGGCACCAGGACGCGGCGGAAGGTCTGCGTCCAGGAGGCGCCCGAGACCATCGCCGACTCCTCCAGCTCCCGTGACATCTGCGCCATCGCCGAGGAGGAGTAGCGCATGCCGTAGGGGAGGTACCGCGTGCAGTAGGAGAGCAGCAGGATCAGCAGCGTGCCGTAGATGGGCAGCGGCACCCGCAGGTACACGAACGACAGCGCCAGGCCGAGGACGAGGCCCGGGATCACGATGGGCGTGAACGCGAGCAGGTCGAGGAGTCGCCGTCCCGGTGCGTTGCTGCGCACCACCACCCAACTGGTCACTGCGGTGATGGCCATGACAGCGGTGGCAGCACCGATGCCGAGCACCAGGCTGTTCTTGAGGGCCGTGAACGCGAGGGGCATGTCGAACACCTCGCGGTAGTTGTCGAACGTCATCGTCTTGAACGTGCGGGCCGACGGGGCGGCGTAGAACTTCAGCAGGCTCGCGTAGACGAGGACGCCGACCGGCGCGATGACAGTGAGCAGGAAGTAGCCGACGATTCCAAGCCCCACCCACTTGCGCGCCTTGCCCAGAGCGATCGGCTGCGGACGGAAGGCCTTGCCGGTCACGGTCTGGTAGTTGCGGGAGTGCCGCTGCAGGTAGCCAGCGAGCAGCACGCCGGCAGCGGCGATGGCGAGCAGCCCCACCGCATAGGCCCCTGCGGCGCCGTAGTCGATCGGGTAGGCCCGGAGCACGAAGTAGATGCGGCTGGTGAAGACGTAGATGCCGTTCTGCAGGCCCAGCAGGCCGGGGACCTCGAAGCTCTCGAGGGACTGCACGAACATCAGCAGTGCCCCGGACACGAGAGCGGGACGCAGCAGCGGGATCGTGATGCGGCGCAGGATCGTCGACCGCCGCGCCCCCGACATCGCCGCCGACTCCTCGAGCGAGGGGTCCATCGCGCGGAAGGCAGCGACCATCAGGAGGAAGGCCACCGGCGCCAGGTGGAGGCCCTGGACCCAGATCATTCCCCAGACGCTGAAGACGTTGACGGGCGTCGTCCCCACGAGGGGCTTGAAGATCAGCGTGTTGATGAGGCCGATGTTCGGGTCGCCGAGGAAGATCCACGAGGCGGAGTACAGGATGCCCGGGACGATCAGTGGCACCAGGCTCGCGGCGAAGAGGAGCCCCTTGAACGGCACGTCCGTGCGGACCTGCACGTAAGCCAACGTCGTTCCGACGATGAGGGCGAACAGCGCGGACCCGAAGGCGAACCACAGTGAGTTGAGGAGCATGTGGCCGGCCTGGGAATCACCGCCGTAGGCACGCGTGAACGCCTTGAGGGTGAGGCCGCCGGACCCGACGAACGTGTCGTGGATCAGGTAGGCGAGCGGGACGACAGCGAGGTAGCCGACGATGACGACGGCGCCCACCACCAGCAGACCCTGGACGGACCCGAGGCGGCGCAGCCTCGCGGTCAGTCCGGACGCACGGGTCCCGGCAAGGCCGGTGGGGGCGCTCGTCGCTGCCATCGTCGAACTCCTTCGGTCGTCGTCTCAGTAGCCGGTGACGCGGCAGCGACTACTTGTCGACCTTCTTGACGCCGCGCAGGAGAGCGTCGTACTTCTTCTCCCACTCGTCGCCGCTCTTCCGGAGGGTCTCGACGTCGTAGGGCTGCAGGTTGACCCCGTCGAGGCTCTTGTCACCGGGGACCTTGGTCGAGGGGCTGAGGCCCTGGTCGACGAGCACCTTCTGACCGTCGGTCAGCAGCCAGTCGTAGAAGAGCCAGGCGGCCGCCTTGTGCTGGGCGTCCTTGAACTCTCCGACGCCGTTGGGTCGGGCGAAGGCGGGGATGTCGGACTTGCCGCTGGCCGGCAGGTAGGCGACCGGTGCACCCTTCTTGGCTGCCTTGTAGGTGATGTAGGAGTAGTTCATCGCGTCCATGGCGGACTGCCCGGCACCGAGCAGCTGCATCATCGTCGTGTGGCCCTTGGCCGCCACCGAGTTGTCGACGATCTTCTTCCAGAGGTCATCGACCTGCGCCTGGGTCTTGCCGTGGTCCAGCCACCACTTCGTGACGTTCTCGTACCAGTCGGAGTCGCTGATCTCCATGGTGATCTTGCCCTTGTACTTGGGGTCGGCGAGCGCCTCCCAGCTCTGCGGCTCGTCACCAGGCTTGATCAGGTCGGTGTTCCAGGCGGGCATGAAGATGTTGAAGCGGGTGGCCGTCCAGTTGGGGAACTGGCCGTTCTTGTCCACCGCGTCCTTCGAGGCACCGCCGAAGGGCCGGAGGACACCCTGGTCGGACATCGCTGCCATCTCAGCGAAGTTGGTCTCGACGGCGTCGGCCCCGAGCTTGCCGGCGCTGGCCTCCTGGCTCACCCGCTGCAGCACGGTCTCGGAGTTACCGCGGAAGAGCTGCACGGGGACGCCCGTCTGCTCGGTGAAGGCCTTGGTGACGGCCGTCGCCACATCCTCCGTCATCGAGGTGTAGAGCGAGAGCTGGCCCTCCTTCTTGGCCAGCTCCTCGGCCTTGGCGCGCTGCTGGTCCTTGGGCAGCGCCTCGATCTGGGAGTACGCATCGCCCGTCGTTGAGCTGGCGCTGCCGCTGGCGGAGCCGCCCTCGGCGGCCTTCGTCGGGGCGCCGCCGTCGGCAGCGCCGCCGCCGCAGCCCGTCAGCAGCAGGGCGGTGAGCGTGCCTACGGCCATCAGGCCGAGCCTGGTGCGGCTCATGGATGTCATCCTTCGGAAGTGGTGGTGGGAAGCGGATAGCTGGGGGTGTGCGCGCAACGTCAGCCGCCGACCTTGGTGAGGCCACGCAGGAGCGAGTCGTACTCGTCACTCCACTTCTGGCTGTCCTTGATCGCGGTCTCGGGCACGTTGTAGACCGTCACGTCGTCCGACAGCGGGTTGTCGAAGCCCTCGACGTTCTTCGCGGCGGGGATGCGCTTGGAGTCCGCAATGACCTTCTGTCCATCGGTGAGCACCCAGTCCGCCCACAGCAGCGCGGCCGCCGGGTGGCGGGGCTTGGCCATCAGCGCGAAGCCGTTCGGACGCAGGATCACCGGCTGGACCGCGGGCTTCCACGCCACCGGCGCCCCCTTCTTGGCCGCCTTGTCGATGGTGTGGCTGTACACACTGAGCGCGAAGGCGAACTGACCGGCGCCGAGCAGCTCACCCTGGACCGTGTGACCCTTCACGACCTTCGCGTTGCTCACGATCTTCTTGAACAGCGCGTCGACCTCGTCGTCGCTCATGTGCTGCTCGTCAGTCAGGTAGGTGTGCATCGACGCGTACCAGTCCCAGTCACCGACCTCCAGTGACAGCTTGCCGGAGTACTTGGGGTCGGCGAGGTCCTGGAACTTCTTCGGGATGTCGCCTTCCTTGACCTTGTCGGTGTTCCAGCCCACCACGAAGGCGTTGAACCGCTCGGCGACCCATCCCTTGAAGCCCTTGGCCGCGTCGCGCAGGTTGTCCAGCGCAGGCCCCTGGTAGTCCGTGAGCAGGCCCTGCGCGTTCAGCGCACGCAGCTCGGCGTCGTTGGTGTCGACCACGTCGTTCTGCGGCTTGCCGGCCTGCGACTCCTGCGTGATGCGCTGCAGCACCGTCTCGCTGTTGGCGCGGAAGGCGTTGACCTTGATGTCGGGGTAGGCCTTCTGGAAGGCGTCCACGAGGTCCTGGATGTCGGTGTTTGACGTGTAGATGTCGACGACACCACCAGCTGCCTTGGCATCCGCGAGCAGCTTGTCGGTGCGGTCCTTGCCGGTGAGGCTCGTGTACTGCGCGTAGGCGCTGCTGTCAGCAGCCGAGCCGCTGGCGGAGGCCGGTGCGGAGCTGCTCGCGCCGCCCCCCGCCTTGCTGCTGCTCTGCGGCCCGTCGGCCGCGCCTTCCGTGGGTGAGCCGCCGCAGCCGGCGATGGCAAGACCCGAGAGCAGAACTCCGACGAGTGCGAGACGGGGGCGCATGGCCACTCCTTGGTCCAGCCCGATCGCCGTCGATCGGGTCAGAAACGGGGGGTCGAGGGCTGAGCGAAGGCTGCGGCGACGAGGAAGCTGGGTCGCAGGACGAGCCGAGGTTCGGTGGAGACCGTCAGTCGTTGGACTGGGAGAGCGGCTCGACGATCGTCGAGTCCCCGCGCATGCCCCCGTGCACTGCGCCCCGGGAAACGGCCTCGTCGAGCAGCTTGCGCCCCTCCTCGGGCGAGAGCTGGACGCCGTGGCGTTCGATGTTGTGCAGGCGCATCGTGCGCAGCAGGCCGGTGTCCTGGATGGCCAGGTACCGGGAGGTGTCGGACTCGTCGAGGTTGAAGTGCTGGTGCCAGGCCCAGCGCGGCGGGGCGAAGAGCGTCCCCTCGGACCACTCGACAACCTCGACCGGCTCGTCGTCGTAGTTGATGAGGCTGTAGCCGTGGCCCTTGACGATGTAGAGGTAGGCCTCGGTGGTGTGGCGGTGCCGCACCGAGTTGCTCCCGGGCTTGAGCTCGGACAGGTGCGCGTTGAGCACCTCGTAGTCGCCCAGGTCGAACCACTGGCCGCGGTTGTTGCGCCAGGGGCGCTCCGGCAGCTCCATCTTGCGCAGGTCGTGCGGGACGACGAGGCCCTTGATCGGCGGGTGCTTGCGGTTGAACTCGTCGCGGGGGGCGATCTCCGACGAGTCCCGGTTGCGCTTCTCACTGGACAGCACGCCAGGCTGGTAGTCGTCGCGCATCTGCGCGGACCTCCACATCGTTGTGTCGCGGCGGCCTACCGTCTATCGGTATGACCATTAGACGTATGGTCTACATGACGATGTGACGTGCGTCAACCCCCTACGCCGTGTCCGCAACCGAGTCGTGACCCGCCGCGACTCAGGACCTGCCGTCGGGACGGGCCCTCAACAGCTCGGCGAGCCCGTCCACGGTGGTGTGAGCCATGACGTCCCGGCACATCTTCGCCACCGGCAGGTCCATCTCGAGCTCGTCCCCGAGGGCGTCGGCGGTGTCGAGATCCTTGCGCCACCACGTCAGTCGCATTCGCTCGAGCTCGCGCAGCGTGCGACTGTCCGTCGGCCCGTCCATCAGTGCCCGCCGGACCGTCGGCACGTCAAGCCCCCAGGCGCGAGCGAGTGACAGTGCCTCGGCGATCGCCGCGATCTGCGCCCAGTGCACGAGGTTGTTCGCGGTCTTGGCGATCTGGCCGGCGCCGTGCGGGCCGAGGTGATGCACCGACGCCGTCCACGGCGCCAGTGCCCACCGCACCCGCGACAGGGCGGTCGCGGGACCCCCGACCAGCAGGTTGATGGTGCCGTCCTCGGCGGCTCGCACACCTCCCGTCAGGGCGGCGTCGAGCACGTCCACCCCGGTCGGCGCGGCCGCGGCCAGCTCCCGGACGGTCTCCGGATGCACCGAGCTGCAAACGGCGAGCACGGCACCAGCCGAGAGAGCCGTCAGCAGGCCGGAGTCGAGCGCGGCGGCGCGCACGTCAGCGTCCGAGGGCACCACGACCAGCACGGCGCCGGCCTGCGACAGTGCGCCCTCGGAGCCGTCCCGGTCCGCGTCGAGGTCGACGGCGCCCTCGGCGACGAGCGCCTGGACCCGAACGGCGTCGTGGTCGCGGACCGCGACGGGCAGCCCGGCGCGCAGGAGGTGGCGCGCGAGTGGGCCGCCCATGGCGCCGAGGCCGACGACGGCGACCAGCCGGGGTGGACGGCGTTCGTGGATCTGCGCCTCACTCTGGCTCTCACTGTCGGTCACAGCCGGCCCGGTCGTGGCTTCCATTGGTCGCTCCCGCCTGTCGTCGTGTCGCTCAGTCCCTGATGTCCTGCAGCAGCAGGTCCCGAGGCACCTCGTAACCGAGCCCCAGCGACCGCGCCCGCTCGAAGACGAGCCCCGCCAGCCGGTGGAACTGGGCGCCCTGGACGTTGCCGCGCTCGGAGAAAGTGATCTGCTCGTTGGTGGAGCGCGCCGTCCCCGCGGGCAGCACCTCGGCGAGCGAGACGGCGGTGGCCGGGGGATGGCGGGTGACGCCGTGCCGGTGCTGCTGCCACCGGACGTCACCGGGCCGCGCGCGGTAGATGAGGTACTCGTCGCGTAGGGCGAGCTCGGGATGCCCCTCGGCCGCCGAGGCATCGCCGAGCCGCAGCCAGACGTCCACGCGCCCGCGCGCCTCCGCGTCGAGTCCGCCACCGACAGCAACGACGTGGCTACCGGGGCGCAGGTGACGGCCGCGGACAACGGGACCGACGGCGTCGGTGCAGGCGGCCACGATGTCTGCGTCATAGATCCCCTCGGGCGTGTCGACCACGTCGACCTCGAGGCCGTGCTGCTCGCGGACCTCCGCCGCGAAGGCCTCCCGGTGGGCGGTTGTCGGGCTGAAGACCACGACCCGCTCGAGCGGCCGCACGAGGCTGATCGCGGCGACGTGGCTGCGGGCCATTCCGCCGGAGCCCAGCACGCCCAGGACGCGGGCATCCTCGCGCGCGGCGTAACGCGTCCCGATGGCAGAGTCAGCTCCCACGCGCAGGTGCTGCATCACGCCGTCGTTGAGCAGCGCGACCGGCTCGCCCGTGGCGGTGTCGAGCAGCAGCACGAGTCCGCAGAATCGACCGGGACGGACACAGAACTTCTCCTGCGTGCGCACACCATCCGCGTCGTGCTCGACGACGACGTCCGACTTCATGCGCACGGCGACATATCCGCTCGCCGTCGAGCCGCCGCCCATCACGCCCCATTGGTAGGCGCGGGTGTCGTCGACGGGCAGCCGCAGGTCGATGCGCGGATGGCAGACGCCATCGCCACGGGCCTGCTCTTCGTAGGCGAGTTCGAGTTGCTCGACGACCTGCGACATCGGCAGAAGCTCGGCGGTGATGTCGTTGCCGATGACCAGCACGGGCGAGATGGTAGGACCAATAAACCGTTGAGGGAACGAGCGCGGCGAGGACGGGAGAGTCATGACGGACGGTCCGGGGGCAGAGGAAGCGGCTCCCGCGGGGACACCGTGGCAGCGCACCCTGCGCTCCCTCCGCCATCGCGACTACCGCCTCTTCCTCACCGGCCACGCCGTGTCGGTGATGGGCACGTGGATGCAGCGCGTCGCCCAGGACTGGCTGGTGCTGCAGTTGACGGGGTCCGGCATCGCCCTCGGGGTCGCCGCCGCGCTGCAGTTCGGGCCCACGCTCGTCTTCGGACTCTGGGGCGGCTCGTTGACAGACCGGGCGGACCGGCGCCGCCTGGTCATCGCGACCCAGGCCGCCTCGATGGTCCTCGCCGCCGCCCTGGCCGTCGTGACGCTGCTCGGCGTCGTGACCCTCGCCGAGGTGTATGCGCTGACCCTGGGGCTGGGCCTGGTGACCGTGGTCGACAGTCCGGCCCGCCAAGCGCTGCTGACTGAGAAGGTGCCGCGCGAGGACTACGTGAACGCCCAGGCGCTCAACTCCACGGTGCACAACCTCGGCCGCCTCGTCGGGCCGGCGATCGCGGGCGTGCTCATCGCGACCGTCGGGGTTGGCATCTCCTTCGCGGTCAACGCACTGTCCTTCGTCGCCGTGCTCTGGGGGCTCCTGCTGATGTCCCCGACCGCGCGCACCGCGAGCATTTCGTCCGCCGGCGGCACCGGCACAATCCGAGAGGGCCTGACCTACGTACGACGCCGTCCCGAGCTGGGCGCGTGCCTCGCCGTGCTCGCCGTCATCTCGCTGCTCGGGCAGAACTTCCGGGTCGTGCTGCCACTGCTGGCACAGAAAGACCTCCACAGCGGCGCGTCCGGATATGGGTCACTCACCGCCGCGCTCGGCCTCGGCGCCGTCATCGGCGCGCTGCTCGCCGCCAACCGCCTCGGCGCCACGCTGCGCGCGGTGCTCGTGGCCGCCGCGGCGTTCGGCGTCACCAACCTGCTCGTCGCTGCCGCCCCGACGATGCTGCTCGCGCTGGCCGCGATGGTGACCCTCGGGATCGCCAACATCTCCGTCAACACCCTGACGCGCACGATGCTGCAACTGGAGACCGAGTCGCGGATGCAGGGCCGCGTCATCGCGCTGCACGGGCTCATCTTCCTGGGTTCAACGCCCTTCGGGGGCCCGCTGCTCGGATGGTGGTGCACGGTCTTCGGCGCTCGCGCAGGCCTCGTGCTCGCGGGCGTGAGCGCGCTGGCTGCAACCGCCGCCGTCTTTGTCGTCGCTCGTCGCCGCGGCCTGGAGCTCCAGCGGACGCCGCGGGCGAGCGGGTTAGTCCGGGATCCGGGTGAGCAGGTGCTGCCAGAGGGCGTCGACGTTGAAGCCGGCCCCGAGGTCGGGCAGCTCGGCCAGGTCGTCTTCCGCGATGGGGCGGAGCCGCTGCCCAGTGGCCCCGACCTGCAGCATGACGCGTGCGAGTGACTCGACGGCGAAGGCACGCGTCACCGCCAGCTTCACCGCCATCTCGGCGTCACCCTCGCCCACCGTGACCAGACCGTGGCCGCGAAGCACCAGGACGGGCCGGGACCCGAGCGCGGCGGCCGCTTGCGCGCCCAGTTCGGTCGTGCGCACCAGCGCGCTGCGCGGCCACACCGGAATGCCGTCAGCGGCGAGCCGGGCGGCGGGGATGTCGTAGGCGCCGACGACCGGCAGCCACGGCAGATCGGCAACCGAGGCGGCGACGACCGCAGGTGGGTGAGCGTGCACGACGGCCGTGACGTCCGGCCGGGCCGTGAGCACCTGCAGGTGCAGGGGTAGCTCGTTCGGAGGAAACCAACCGTCCGCCGCAGCGCGCTCGTCTCGTGAGGCGCCGTCTAGTCCGACGGGCCGGATGTCGTCGAGCTCAGTCCACAGCAGGCCGCGCTCGGTGGGGCGCCGCCCGCGGATCCAGACCTCACCGCCCTCGCCCCGCGCGCTGACGTGCCCGAGGATGTGCTCGACGAGACCGGTCGCAGCCAGCACGCGGCACGCCTCGGCGATCACCGTCCGCAGGCGGCCCGGGTCAGACCCCGAACGCCGCCCGCTCGCGTCCCCGCCGTCGCCGCTCTCTGCGCCGACCGCCGCCATACGTGCTCCTCCTCCTGCGCCCCTCCCGTGCTCCTCGCGTCCAGGTCACCCTCCCGCACCGGGTCGCGACGACGAACCCTAGCTCGGGAAGGCGACCCGCTCCCGCGCCTAGCCGTCTGCGTCCGCCGCCGACAGCCGCGCCTCGCCTTCCTGCACCACCACCAGCGTCCCGTACACGGTCTCCCGAGTGCACTGGTGGCTGTCCAACAGCCATCGATGGACGCACGAGACGTGGAACTGCCATCGGGGGTGGCCATCGGGGCGGCCTTCGGGGGCGGGCTTCGGAGACCGCGATGGGGGCGACGCGGGACCGAGGACGACTCGAATTGGGATCCGTGCGGGGGCGAGACGCAGTGCGGGAACTGCGCCCATTGGTGATACCAGCCGTGATCCGGAATAGTCAGCCGGCGAAGCGTCGGTCCGCTGTTGCATCGGCGCGCCTAGGCTGGCCCGGCGCACCTCGGCGCCGTGGCCCAACGGGAGAGGTGCCATGGTGGCTCGACGTACGCGGCCCGCCAGCAGAGACGAGCACGGCGAGAGCGGCGAGAGCGGCGAGAGCGCCGGTCACGGCTCCGCCGCCGGCAGTCTCCCCACCGCGCTGCCAGCACGGGACGACGACATGTTCCAGGCCGTCTCACTGGCGCGGGTCTCCCAGCTGATCGTCCAGCAGATCCGGGTCCTTATCCGCCAGGGCAGGCTGCAGCCGGGCGACCGGCTGCCGAGCGAGCGCGAACTGTGCGAGAGGTTCGGCGTCAGTCGCGTCACTGTCCGAGAGGCACTGCGGGTGCTCGAGGCCGGGGGCCTGATCGAGATCCGGGTGGGCGCGCGAGGCGGGGCCTTCGTCACAGCGCCAACTTCGGCACAGGTGGGCGCTGGTCTCGCCGATCTCATCGCGTTGTCCTCGCTCACAGCCACCGACATCACCGAAGCGCGCCAGGTCGTCGAGGTTGGCATCGTCCCCCTCGTCGTCGAGCGGGCGACCGACGAGGACATCGCCGATCTGCGAGCGATGTGTGATGCCCACGCCGCTGCCCTCACGACCGAGACCTACTCCATGAGCATGTCCGCCGACTTCCACGTCCGGCTTGCGGCGGCGACGCACAACCCCGCAATCGAGATGCTCGTCCACTCGTTCCACGGCCCGATGCTCATGAGCATGCTCGAGGCGCAGGTCGTCGCGCCCCTCATGGGACATCGCGGCTCCGAGGAGCACCGCGCTCTCGTGGAGGCCATTGCGCAGCGGGACCTCCCGAAGGCGCAGCACATCATGGCTACGCACCTGGAGCGGACCGCCTCGCGCGTGGCGCAGGAACCAACGGTCGCTGGGCGCCCGCGGGGTGACAGCCAGGACTGAGGGTATTATGGTCAGACCATTGTCTGACGCTGCCCGGAAGGACGCCTCGTGCCCAAGGTCACCTACGTCGCTGCCGACGGCTCCGAGCGCACGATCGACGGCACCATCGGGGAGTCCGTGATGGTGACGGCTGTGAAGAACGGCGTCCCGGGCATCATCGGCGAGTGCGGCGGCAACGCGTCCTGCGCGACCTGCCACGTCTACGTGGACGAAGCCTTCCGCGGCCGGCTCCCGGAGCCCAATGAGTTCGAAGAGGACCTGCTCGACATGGCGGTGTCCGATCCACGCGAGGGCAGTCGGCTCGGCTGCCAGATCAAGTTGACCGAGGAGCTCGACGGGCTGACGGTCCAGACGCCGGAGACGCAGCCGTGACCTCGGGCGGCGCTGCCCCTCGCGGCGACGGAGGCCTGCTCATCGTCGGCGCCAGCCAGGCAGGCGTCCAGATCGCCGCGAGCCTGCGCGAGGCAGGCGACCTCCGGCCGATCACGATCGTGGGCGCCGAGCCGCACGCTCCCTACCAGCGGCCACCGCTGTCCAAGGAGCTGCTCACGCGCGCCACCGAGACGTCGAGCCTCGCCCTGCGAACGACGGAGTACTACGAGGCCTCCTCGATCACGCTGCTCACCGGTGAGCGGGTCACGGACATCGAGCGGGACGCTGCCGGTGGCGTCGCCCGGACCGCCACCGGACGCGAGCTGCGCTTCGCCGACCTTGCGCTCGCGACGGGCGCCCGGCCGCGGCGGCTGACCATTCCCGGGGCCGACGCCGGCGGCGTCTGCTACCTGCGCCACCTCGACGACGCCCACCGGCTGCGCGACCACCTCGACCGCGCCGAACGCGTCGTCGTCGTGGGCGGCGGCTATATCGGGCTGGAGGCGGCGGCCGTGGCGCGGTCGGAAGGCCGCACGGTCACCGTGGTCGAAGCAGCTGACCGCCTCGTTGCCCGGTCGGTCGCGCCGCTGGTCTCGGAGTTCTACCGCCAGGCCCACACCCGGCGCGGGACGCAGGTGCTCCTGGACGCGCAGGTCGCGGCGTTCGAGACCTCCCCCGGAGGGCACGTGCGCGCCGTGCGCCTCGCGGACGGAACGACGCTGCCGGCGGACCTCGTCGTCGTCGGCGTGGGCGTGGTCCCCCGCACCGAGCTCGCCGAGACGCTCGGGCTGCGCTGCGAGGGCGGCATCGTCGTCGATCGCTTCGCGCGGACGAGCGACGGCCGCACGGTGGCGGCTGGCGACTGCACCGTGGTGCCCCATCCCGTGACGGGGACTGGCTACGTCCGGCTCGAGTCGATGCCCAACGCCGTCTCCCAGGGCCGTACGGCGGCGGCGACGCTGCTCGGACAGCTCCGTCCCGCGGGCGACGTCCCCTGGTTCTGGTCGGACCAGTTCGACCTCAAGCTGCAGATCGCGGGCATCGCCGAGGGCTACGACGAGCTCGTGGTGCGCGGCGACCCCGACACGGAGGCTTTCGCGGTCCTCTACTACCGGCAGGGCTCGCTCCTGGCCGTCAACGCGGTCAACAGTCCCTCCGACTACCTCGCGGGACGAAAGGCGCTGAAGGACGGCATCCCGCTGCCGGCCGACCGGGCCCGCGACAACGCCACGCCGCTCAAGCAGCTGCTGAAGTCCCACGCCGCCGCCTGAGCGCCTCAGATCACGAACGACTCCAGCGACTCAGGAGCAAACAGCTCGCCCACCTCGTGCCGCTGCGCCGACAGGCCCTGCTCGTGGTGGTAGCGCAGGAAGGTGTCGAGGCCGGCCTCGTTCCCCGGCAGTCCATAGGACCAGAAGTCGGGTCCCATCACCTCGCGGGCGGACTCCAGGCCGGCGAGCAGCCACGGCGCGGACACGGGAAGCGCCGAGGTGTCCCACAGCCGCGCGTCGCCGAGTCGCTTGGCCTCGGTCAGCGCCTTCGTCAGCGACTGGGCCACCCAGCGGTTGGCCTCGTAGACGTCCCGTCGCACCACGACTACGTGCATGACGGGGAAGATGCCGCTGCGGCGGAAGTACTCGATGTCGGCGGCCACCACGTCGGGAAACAGCCGACGGACCCGCTGCCCGTCGAAGGTGCTGGGAATCCGGGGGCTGTAGAGGGCGTCGAGCTCGCCGTCCGCGAGCAGGCCGCTCAGCGTCCGTCCCGCCGGAGCCTGCTCCACCCGGATCGACGGCGGCAGGTCGAGGCGGGCCTTCTCCACTCGACCAGCCGTTTCCTGGCCACCCAGGACGTAGGTTGGGGCGTCGACCGGCAGGTCGTAGTGGTCGGCGAGGATCCCGCGGATCCAGACGCACGCCGTGAGCTGGAACTCCGGCGACCCCACCCGGCGGCCGGCCAGCTGCTCCGGGGACGTGATGCCGCTGGCCGCGCTGATGAAGGCGCCTCCGAGGCGGAAGCTGCGCGAGGTGTAGACGGGCAACGCAACGAACGGCGCCCCTCGCTCGAGCGACACGACGTAGGAGGACAGCGACAGCTCGGCCACCTCGAACTCCTGGTGCCGGAGCATCCGGAAGAAGGTCTCCTCGACCGGCAGGCACAGCGGCACCAGGTCGATGCCGTCGGCCTGCACGGTCCCGTCGAGCAGGGGGCGGGTGCGGTCGTAGTCGCCGCAGGCGAAGCTCAGCCGCAGCCGGCTCATCGGCCCGCGGGCGCCGCGGCGCGGCGTGCGGCCAGCACCGCGTCCAGCCGGGGGTAGACCCGGCGGGCGTTGCCCTCGAAGATCTTCGCCCGGTCGCCGTCGCTCATCGCCACCGCGTCGACGAAGGGCTTGGTGTCATCGAAGTTGCGCCCGGTCTCCGGGTCGATCCCACGGACCGCTCCGAACATCTCGCTGGCGAAGAGCAGGTTGTCGTGGTCGATGACGGCGAGCAGCAGGTCGATGCCAGCCTGGTGGTAGACGGCGGTGTCGAAGAAGACGTTGCGCATCACGTGCTCGGCCAGCGGCGGCTTGCCGAGCCGGTCGGCGAGTCCGCGGAAGCGGCCCCAGTGGTAGGGGACCGCGCCGCCGCCGTGCGGGATGACGAAGCGCAGCGTCGGGAAGTCGGCGAAGAGGTCGCCCTGCACCAGCTGCATGAACGCCGTGGTGTCGGCGTTGAGGTAGTGGGCGCCAAGGGCGTGGAAGACGGGGTTGCACGACGACGAGACGTGGATCATGGCCGGCACGTCGAGCTCGACGAGCGTCTCGTAGAGCGGGTACCAGGCCTTGTCGGTGAGCGGGGGCGCCGCCCAGAAGCCGCCCGACGGGTCGGGGTTGAGGTTGCAGCCGACGAAGCCCAGCTCGGTGACGGCGCGGCGGAGCTCGCCGATGACCCGGTCGAGACCACTCCCCTGCCCGTCGCGCACCACGTCCCCGGGCGTCTGGGGGAGCTGCGCCACGCCGACGAAGTGCTCGGGATACAGCTGCGTGATCCTGCCGATCAGGTCGTTGCTGGCCCGCGCCCACTGCTCGGCCACACCCGGGTCGGGCACGTGGTGCTCCATGCCGGAGGCCTTCGGCGAGAAGATCATCAGGTCTTCGCCGCGCTCACGCAGGAGCCGCAGCTGCGTCGTCTCCAGGCTCTCGCGGATCTCGTCGTCGGAGATGTCCGCCAGCTGTGCGGCAGGCGCACCGGCGCCGTCCGCAGCAGCGAGTTGAGCGTCTCGGAACGCCTGCAGCTGGCCCGGCGCGGTGGTGTAGTGCCCGTGGCAGTCGATGATCATTCCGGGTCCTCCATCACTCGTCCTCCTGCGCGGCGTCCACGTACCGCAGGCCCTTCTCAGCGAGACGCGGTCGCATGCCCTGCACGTCCAGGCTGATCTCCCCGGCGGCATAGCGGGCGCGGGACCGCTCCTCCTTGGCCTCACGGGCGAGGGAGGCATCGAGGACCCGCGCAGCCTGGCGCCGCGGCACGATGACGACGCCGTCGTCGTCGGCGACCACGACATCGCCGGGATGCACAATCTGACCGGCGCACACGAGCGGGACGTTGACGTCTCCGAGCGTCTCCTTGACGGTGCCCTGCGCGCAGACATAGCGCGACCAGACCGGGAAGCGCTTCCGGGTCAGCTCGGCTACGTCGCGGCAGCCGGCGTCGATGACGAGCCCGGCCACGCCCCGGGCCTGCACCGCGGTCGCCAGCAGCTCGCCGAAGTAGCCGGCGTTCGACGGTGAGGTCGGAGCCACGATGAGGACGTCGCCCTCCTGACACTGCTCGACGGCGACGTGGATCATCCAGTTGTCGCACGGCGGGACGCTGACGGTGACCGCGGTCCCCACGAGGCGTGCGCCGGGGTAGATCGGCCGCAGCGCCGGGTCGAGCAGGCCCGTGCGTCCCTGCGCCTCGTGAACGGTGGCCACCCCCACCTTCGCGAACGACGCTGTCACCTGGCTGTCGGCCCGCGGGGGGTTGCGCACGACGACGCCAGGGCCGAGTGCGCCCTGCGTCACTGCCATGGCAGCAGGCTCACGTGGATGACGTCCTCCTCGGTCTCGCCGCCGACGGCGCGGATGGCGCGGTCGACGTCGGCGAGGCCGAAGGTGTGGGTCGACAGCTGCTCGAGGGGGAACCGGCCGGAGGCCAGCTGGGCGAGGGCGAGCTCGCAGGCCCGCCAGCTGTGCCCCCGAGCGCTCTTGACCGTGATCGCCTTCTCGGTGAGGTGCTTGATCGGGAAGTCCGGGAAGGCGGCCATCTCGCCCTGGACGACGAGGGTCCCCGCACGGCGCTTGAGGGCGTCGATGCCCAGCAGGATCGGCGCGGTGCCGGCGCCCGCAGTGCAGTCGAGGACGACGTCCACGCCCTCCCCGCCGGTCAGTTCTGCCACGCGCTCGCGCGGGTCCTCCTGTTGGACGTCGATGGTGGCGTCGGCGCCCAGCCGCTCGGCCAGCTCGAGCCGCGCCTTGTCGCGTGTGGTGCCGGTGACGATGATCTGGGAGGCGCCAGCCTGCTTGCAGGCGACCACCTGCGACAGGCCCTGCTGCCCCGGCCCCTGGATGAGCACACGCGAGTCATAGCCGACCCCGGCATCGAAGAGCGCCCACTCGATGCCGTTGGAGAGCGGGGTGACGAGGCCGGCGAGCTCCGGGCTGACGCCGTCCGGCACCTTGTGGACCACCGCGTTCCAGGGGAGGTACAGGTAGCCGGCGAAGCCGCCCCACAGGTGGTAGGGGTTCTCCGCCGAGGTGTAGCCGTAGCGCCGGGCGTCGGGGTTGGTGCGCCAGTCGGTGTACTCGCAGTGCCGGTACTCCCCAGCGTGGCACCAGGCGCAGCGCCGGCAGGGCACGTAGTGCTCGACGAAGATGCGGTCGCCCTCGTTCAGCCCCTGACGCGCGAGCCATTCCGGGCCGGCCGCGGCGATGACACCGACGTTCTCATGTCCCATGATCACGGGGCCGGGGATCACCGGAGTGCGGTACATCTTGACGTCCGTGCCGCAGATACCCGCCACCTCGACCTTGAGCAGGGCGCCGTCGGGCGGGAGGTCGGGCATGGGGTACTCGCGCAGCTCGGTGGTCGACGGTCCGGTGCGGACGGCGGCGACGACGGTCTCGGGCACGGTCCCTCCTCCTGCTCCTGCGAAAGGCGCTGCTCGTTTCCGCGCAGCCTAGTCAGGCAAGGGCCAATGGTCTAACCATCGGGGTGGGAAGTGCGCTAGCGTCGCCGCCGTGGCACCCGTGACCCTTCGCACCGTCACCCGCACGTCCGGCGCCAACGCGGCACTGAAGACCGGCGACGTGGCCCCGCAGGGCTACCACCTGGAGTTCGAGGAGATCCCCGTCCTCGTGCAGGGCTTCCGTCGGATGGTGCGGTCCCTGGAGTTCGACGTGTGCGAGATGGCGCTCACCACCTACCTGTGCGCCAAGGAGCACGGCGTCGCCTTCACCGCACTGCCGGTCTTTCTCGTCCGCGGCTTCCACCACGGCGCGATCCTCAAGGCGGCCGGCTCGCCCGTCACCGCGGAGGACCTCGCGGGGCAACGGGTCGGGGTCAACCGGGGCTACACCGTGACGACGGGCGTCTGGGCGCGGGGGATCCTCGCCACCGAGTACGGTGTGCCGCTCGAGCAGGTCACCTGGGTGCGCTCGGGCGACGAGCACGTCGCCGGCTACCAACTCCCCGACAACGTCGAGCAGATGCCTGAGGGCGCCTCGCTCGAGCAGCTCGTCCGCGAGGGCGAGCTCGCGGCCACGGTCGGCGTGGACTCCGCAGAGGGCCTCGAGCCGCTGCTGGCCCACCCGCAGGAGGCGGCGTGGAGGGACTTCGCCCGCCGTGGCCTGTACCCGATCAACCATCTGGTGGTGGTCCGTGACGAGGTGCTCGCGGCGCATCCAGGCGTGGCCGCCGCGCTCTTCGAGGCGTTTGCGGCCGCCAAGCAGGAGTACGTCCGGCGGCTGGACGCTCTCGACGACGACGCGGTGTCGGCCGCCGACCGCACCGACAGGATGTACCGCCGAGTCATGGACGTGACCGGTGAGGACCCGCTGCCCTACGGGATCGCGCCCAACCGGGCGATGCTCAGCGAGCTCGTCGACCACGCCGTGCGGCAGCAGATCCTGCGGCACCGGCCGCGGCTGGAGGACGTGTTCGCCGCCGAGACTCTCGACCTGACCGCCTAGGAGGCATGTCATGCGGATCGCGCTCGCGGCCGACCACAACGGCGTAGCGATGAAGGCGCGACTGCGCCAGTGGCTGGAGGAGCACGGGCACGAGGTCGACGACCGCGGCACCCACGGGGAGGACGTCGTCGACTACCCCGCTCTGTGCCTCGACCTCACCGCCCAGATTCTCAGCGGTGCTGCCGAGCGGGGCATCGTGATCGGGGGCACGGGCGGCGGCGAGGCCATCGCCTGCAACAAGGTCAAGGGGATTCGGGCCGGGCTGTGTACCTCGCCCTATCTCGCGGAGATCTCAGCCGCCCACAACGCCACGCAGGTCCTGGTGCTCGGTGCCAAGGTGCTGTCCGACGGCGACGCGATCGAGATCACGCAGCGTTGGCTGACCACGCCGTTCAAAGGGGAGCGGCACCAGCAGCGTCTCGACCAGATCGCCGCGATCGAGCGCGGCGAGAGGGTCAACGGTCAGGGACCTCGCTGAGGAAGGCCAGCAGCCGCGGCGGCACCGTGTCCACCGTCTGCTCGATGACGGGGACGTCCCACAACTGCACGTCCGGGAGGCACTCGACGAGGTACCGCGCCGCGGACGGTGCGTGTGAAGCGTCCTGTCCTGGTACCACCAAGGCCGGCCGCTCGAGCAGCATCAGCTCCTCCGGCCCGGGACCGGGCACAGTGTCGCGGTCGAAGAGTGTCCGCGCCAGGTGCCACACCAGCAGCCGGTAGCGGTCAGCGCCGAGTTGACGCAGCTGCTCGACGAGCGCTTCGTCGTGACGCAGCGCCGCTCCCCACGGTCCGATGCGCGGCTCCTTCGAGAAGCTGCCGCTCGTCGTGCGCGCCAGCTCGACGACCTCGTCGATCCCGTGCTCGGCGAGAAAGGCGAGGTGCGTGGCGATGCGGTCGTGTTGTCCAAGCCGGTAGCGGGGGCCGCCGGCGGGCGAGTAGAGGATCAGCGACCGCGTGCGCTCCGGCCAGCGGGTGGCGAAGCTCGTCGCGATCGAGCAGCCGACGCAGCCGCCCATGAGGTCGGCGGTCTGGATGCCCAGATGGTCCAGCAGCGCCAGCCCCTGACGCGCGTAGTGCTCCCACGTCAGCGCGTCGAGTCGACCACCGGACTGCCCCGCCTCACGCTTGTCGAAGACAACGCACGTGCGCGAGGCGGAGAGTGTCTCGAGCAGCCGGAGCCGGGCGTAGATGCCCTGGCTCCGCCAGGCGTCGAGGGTGGCGCCGAAGCCGCCGGGGCTGAACATCAGCAGCGGCGGCCCGTCGCCGACCACGTCGTACCGAGTGGGAATTCCGTCGAGGACCGCGGTGGGCATCCGCACAGCCTGTCAGCGGCGCGGGTCGACGGGGATGCCGCCGGCGATCTGCTGGCCCGCGCGCACGTCGGCGGCGTAGGCGCTCAGCGCGTCGTAGGCGATCTGGGCGACGTTCGCGTAAGTCGTGGGCGGCGTATCAAGTGCTGCGGCGCTGTAACCGATGGCCGCCGTCGCCATCCGGATCCGGCCGTCCAACCAGGGCCCGCCGCCGAAGCCGCCGAGCACCGGGATCTCGACGGCCGCCGCCACCGCCGGCCCGACCACCGAGCCCGAGTTGGTGAAGTTGAGGAGGACGGCGCCTGCGTTCTCAAGCCGCTTTGCCTCGCCGACCAGTTGCTCCAGCATCTCGTCGGGCACCTGCACCGTCGACGCCGCCTCGTAGGCCACCCCGTAGCGCAGCGCCGTCTGTGGCGTGATGCCGAACTGCGCGAAGACCGGCACTCCCGCGCGCGTCACCGCCTCGACCGCGTCAAGGTGGTCGGCGGCGCCGTCGAGTTTGACGAGGTCGACCCCCGCCTCCTTGACGAGGCGGATGGCCGCGCGGACCGCAGCCGACGGCCCCTCCTGCAGGGGGCCGAACGGGAAGTCGACGCTCACGAGAGCTCGCGAGACGCCCCGCCGCACCGCCTTGGCGACAACGAGCATCTCCTCGAGCGTCACTTCGAGCGGGTTGCTGTGCCCCCACAGGTTGACGCCGACCGTGTCACCGACGCTGACGATCTCGACGCCGACCCGGTCGACGATGCGCGCCATCTGGTAGTCCCAGGCGACGACGCACACAATTTTGCGGCCGGCACGCTTCATCTCGGCCAGAGCCGGGAGCGTGACGCGGTCGCCGGACTCCCTCACGCGAGCTCCACGACAGGGGTGGGCACCAGGCGGGTCATGCGCGCAGCGCCGTCAGCAACTCGGTCATGTCGGACTCGTCGCGAGTGACGAGCAGGACCCGGGCGTAGGGACGCAGCGCGCTCACCGCCTCCGTCGCCGCGTTGCTGTCCGCCAGTACGAGCCCGGCGGTCATGATCCCGCGCAGGAAGCACGCCCCGCCGATCGCCGAGGCAGTCGCGGCCCCGTCGTTGCCAGCCGCAACCATGACGGCGACGTCGGTTGACTCCAGCTCCTCCGACAGGCGCGAGGTGTCGCCGTCGAGGGATCGCAGCACGACGTCGTTCAGGGCTCCCTCGTCGGGCTGCCGCGGCACAGCAGTCCCGCGGGTGTCGGCGACGAAGAAGCGGGCGTTGGACCAGGGCAGCTCCGCCGTGCGCCGGACGACGGCTTCCGCCTCCGCATCGAGCGCGACCACGCGGGTCCGCGAGGGCGGGATGGCACCGGTGATGCGGAAGCGGGCCTCCGCGGCGGTCGCCGCGCGGGCGCAACTGTTGAGCAGGATGGGAGTAGCCATCGGGGCGGCGCCTCAGACCGACGCGTGGGGCTGGCCGGGCTTGACCGTGACGGCGTCGCGGCAGGCGTCGAGGAAGGATTCCGCCTGTGGCAAGACGATGGCCGCGGATCGCACGTGGTGGTGCCGGGGGTCCACCCCGGGCGGCGTGATCCCCTCGTCCCGCAGCTTCTCGGCCGCCTTGCGGAGCTTCTGCCGCGCCTTGATGATTCCCGAGTCTGCCGGGACGAGCCGCTCCTTCGTCCGGTCGACGATCGGGCCCATGCTCTCCTGCAGCGACGCGTCCTGGATAGCGATCCCGCGGACGCCCGAGTAGTGCTCGCCGCTGCGCTGGGCCGCGCGGTCCATCAGGTAGTCGTTGTCCTTGTTCGCGACGGGGCGATAGGTGCCGGGGATGTTCTCATTGTGCACGCCGTAGCCGGCCTTCATCGCGGCTAGCTCGTCTTCGGTCAACGCCCGCGTCGGGTGGTAGTCGAAGGTGTAGACCCAGCAGTTCTCGTCGTCGATCGGGACCCAGAAGTGGCCATGCACCGGGTGGTCGCCCCGAGGAGGGACGATGGTGAAGGCGGGCATGATCCACGGCGTGATGCGCCAGTAGTACTTGCCCTCCTCGGCGTTGCGGCGCGCCCCGACGAACAGCCCGCCCTCCGCGTCGACGACCTCGAAGAACGGCTTGAAGTCGCCCATGTTGTATTTGTTGCCCTGCGCGCCCTTGAAGAGCGGGTCGGTTGACAGCTGACCGCTGTGCAGCCAGGAGACGTGGCTGGAGTCGATCCCGCCCTCGAGCGCCTGCAGCCAGTTGGACTCCTGCCAGCGCTTGGACGTGTACGTCTGCTCGTCGGGCACCATCACGAACTCGTACTCCGGCAACGGTGGCTGGGTCGCCGGGTCTCCGAGGTAGGCCCAGAGGATGTCTCCGCGCTTGACGAGCGGATAGGCGGTGAGCTTGACGTTCTGGCAGAAGCTGGAGTTGTCGGCCTCGGATGGGACCTCAACGCACTGGCCGGTGACGTCGTACTTCCACCCGTGGTAGACGCAGCGGAGGCCACCGTCCTCCACGCGTCCAAACCACAGTGAGGCGCCGCGGTGGGCGCAGAACTCGTCCATGAGCCCGTACCGGCCTTCACTGTCGCGGAAGGCGATCAAACGCTCGCCAAGCAGCTTGACGCGCACCGGTGGGGAGTCATCCTCGGGCAGTTCCTCTGCGAGCAGCGCCGGGACCCAGTACTGACGGAACAGCGCACCCATCGCGGTACCGCGGTCGGTCTGGGTGAGCAGCTCGTTGATCTCTCGGCGCAGCATGGGATCCCCTCGGTTGCTCCTGGTCCGCCAACGCTCTAAAGGTTATACCAATCAGGAGTCCAGCACTAGAGAGGCCGCAGCAAGCGGAGCATGGCCGCTCCACCGCGGACAGCCGAACGCCGCAGCGGTGGCACCGCTGCGGCGTTGGCTATCGGGTGGGTCAGACGGTGTGTTGGTCGGCGACCGACAGCGCCGCATCGAGGGCGGCGAGGCCTTCCTTGGCCTCGGCCTCGGTGATGTTCAGCGGCGGGACGACGTGGATCCGGTTGAAGTTGGCGAAGGGCAGGACGCCGTTGGCCTTGGCGGCCGCCAGGGTCTCCGCCATGGCCGCGCTGCTGCCGCCGTAGGGCGCGAGCGGCTCCCGCGTCGCACGGTCCTTGACGAGCTCGACGGCCCAGAAGGCGCCCAGTCCGCGGACCTCACCCACGCTGGGGTGACGCTCCGCCAGCTCGCGCAGCCCGGGACCGAGGACGGTGGCGCCGAGGTGCGCGGCGTTCTCGACCATCCGCTCCTCGCGCATCGCCGTGATCGTCGCGACCGCCGCGGCGCACGCCAGTGGATGGCCGCTGTAGGTGAGACCACCGGGGTAGACCCGATCACGGAACGTCTCATAGACCGTGTCGCTGATGATGACGCCGCCGAGGGGGACGTAGCCGGAGTTGACGCCCTTGGCGAAGGTGATCAGGTCCGGGGTGACGTCGTGCGGCTCGAGGGCAAACCAGGTCCCGGCCCGACCGAAGCCTGACATCACCTCGTCGGTCACCATGACGATGCCGTGCTCGTCGCAGAGCCGACGGACTCCGGCGAGGTAGCCCGGCGGCGGCGGCATGATGCCCGCGGTCCCCGGGATGGACTCCAGCACGATCGCGGCGATCGTCGAGGGCCCCTCGAAGAGGATCGTCTGCTCGAGGTGCTCCAGCGCCCGCCGGCACTCCTCCTCCTCGGTCTGCGCGTAGAAGCGCGACCGGTAGAGGAAGGGGCCCCAGAAGTGCACGAAGCCGCTGGCGCCCTGCTCGTTCGGCCAGCGCCGGGGGTCGCCCGTCACGTTGACAGCGGTGCTCGTGCCGCCGTGGTAGCTGCGGTAGGCCGAGAGGACCTTGGCGCGGCCGGTGTGCAGACGTGCCATCCGAACGGCGTTCTCGATCGCCTCGGCGCCGCCGTTGGTGAAGAACACGTGGTCCAGGCCCGCGGGAGCGAGCTCGGCGATCAGCCGGGCGGCCTCCGAGCGGGGGGCGACCGCGTGCTGCGGGGCGATGGTCGCGAGCCAACCGGCCTGCTCCTGGATCGCCTTGACGACCGTCGGGTGCTGATGACCGATGTTGGTGTTGACCAGCTGCGAGGACAGGTCGAGCAGGCGGTTGCCCTGGCCGTCCCAGACGTAGCTGCCCTCGGCCTTGGTCACCACCATCGGCTGCAGCGCGCCCTGGGCGGACCACGAGTGGAAGACGTGGGCCCGGTCGAGGTCATAGACCTCCTGTGCCGGCATGTCCCGCAGGGCTGCGACGAGCTGCTGGCCCGAGGTGGGAGTGCTGGAAGCGTCGGTCACGGTGGTCTCCAGGGCGCGCGGGTGGATGGGCGGAAGGGTCAGGACTGCGTCGGGAAGCCGAGGTTGAGGCCGCCGTGACTGGGGTCGAGCCACCGGCTGGTCACGACCTTGCCGCGCGTGAAGAAGTGCACGCCCTCGAGGCCGTGGGCGTGGGTGTCACCGAAGAGCGAGGCCTTCCAGCCGCCGAAGGAGTAGTAGGCCATCGGCACCGGGATCGGCACGTTGATGCCGACCATGCCGACCTCGACCTCGTTCTGGTAGCGCCGGGCGGCGCCGCCGTCGTTGGTGAAGATCGCGGTGCCGTTGCCGTAGGGGTTGCTGTTGACGACCTCGAGCGCCTCGTCGTAGCTGGGAACGCGCACGACCGAGAGCACCGGCCCGAAGATCTCCTCGGTGTAGACGCTCATGCCGGGGGTGACGCCATCGATGAGGGTCGGCCCGAGCCAGAAGCCGTTCGCCTCACCGTCGGGCTGCACGTCACGGCCGTCGACGACGACCTTGGCACCCTCACGCTCCCCGGCCTCGATGAAGGAGGCGACCCGGTCGCGGTGGGCCTCGGTTACCAGCGGTCCCATGTCGCAGCCCTTGCGGCCGTCGCCGGTGCGCAGGGTCGCGATGCGCTCGCGGATCTTGTCGACCAGCTCGTCGCCGATCGGGTCCACCGCGACCAGCGCGGAGATGGCCATGCAGCGCTCACCGGCACTGCCGAAGCCGGCGTTGACGGCGGCGTCCGCAGCCAGGTCGAGGTCGGCGTCGGGGAGGACGACCATGTGGTTCTTGGCGCCACCGAGGGCCTGGACCCGCTTGCCGCTGGCGCTGGCGGTCTCGTAGACGTAGCGGGCGATTGGCGTCGAGCCGACGAAGGAGACGGCCTTGATGTCGGGGTGACGCAGCAGGCCGTCGACGGCGGGCTTGTCGCCGTGCAAGACGTTGAAGACCCCTTCGGGCAGCCCGGCCTCCTTCCAGAGGCGGGCGAGGATGAGCGAGGCCGAAGGGTCCTTCTCGCTGGGCTTGAGCACCACGCTGTTGCCGGCGGCGATCGCGACCGGGAAGAACCACATCGGGACCATCGCCGGGAAGTTGAAGGGCGAGATGATCGCCACCGGCCCGAGCGGCTGGCGGATCGAGTAGACGTCGACCTTGGTCGAGACCTCCTCGGAGAATCCGCCCTTGAGCAGGTGCGGGATCCCGCAGGCGAACTCCACGACCTCCAGGCCGCGGGTCACCTCTCCGGCGGCGTCGCTCAGGACCTTGCCGTGCTCGGCGGTGATGGCCGCGGCGATCTCGTCCTTGGCGTTGTTGACGAGCTCGCGGAAGGCGAAGAGCACCTGCGTGCGCTTGGTCAGCGAGGTGTGACCCCACGTCTGGAACGCCTCGCGCGCGGCGCTGACAGCCGCCTCGATCTCGGCGTCGCCGGCGAGGTCGACCTGGGAGGCGACCTGGCCGGTTGCGGGGTCGAAGACGTCGCTCGTGCGGGCCGCCGCGCCCTCCCAGAGGGCACCGTTGATCCAGTGGGTGATGCGGCGGGGGCTGGTGTCGCTGGAGGTGGTCATGTCCGCCAGTGTCCTCGGCTCGACAGCTGTCCGACACCGACAGAGTGACAAGCAACACCGCGCCGCCCTGACAAACTGTCTACCCCTGCCTACACTCCTCGCGTGCCGTTGTCGGTCGCTGACGTCCTCGCCCTGCCGGTCCTGCAGCGGGGCCGACCGGTGGTGACCGCTGGTGAGGCTGGGCTGGGCGCCACCGTGCGCTGGGTGCACGTCGCGGAGCTCCCGGACATCGCCGGGCTGCTGCAGGGCGGAGAGCTGCTGCTCACCACCGGGGTCGCGCTGACCGACATCCCGTCGGCGCTGCGGGACTTCGTCGCCGACCTGGTCGAGGCCGGCGCCGCGGGAATCGTGCTAGAGCTCGGACGGCGCTTTCCGCAGGTGCCACCCGCGATGGCTGCCGAGGCGCAGCGGCTGGGACTGCCCGTGGTGGCGCTGCACCGGCAGGTGCGGTTCGTCGAGGTGACCGAGGCGGTCCACGCACGGATCGTCGCCGAGCAGGTGGAGCGGCTGCAGCGCTCCGAGCAGGCGCACCGGGAGTTCGTGCGGCTCTCGGTCGGGGGCGCCACCGTCGAGCAGGTGCTGGCGCGGGCCCACGCCCTGGCCCAGACCCCGGTCGTCCTCGAGGACCTCGGCCACCGTGCCGTCGCCTACGCGAGCGAACCGGGCACCGAGGCGAGCCTGCTGGAGGGCTGGGAGACGCGGGCGCGGACCCACCGCGAGTGGCTGGCGGTGCCGGTCGGCCCTGCCTCCCGAGTCTGGGGACGCCTCGTGGCGCCCGAGCTACGCGCCTCCGCCTCCGATGCCGACCCCTCCCACCCGGTGCCGCACGAGCAGGCCGTGATGCTGCTGGAACGAGCCGCAGAGGCTCTCACGATCGCGCGGCTCGTCGAGCACGACCGGGCGGGGCTGCTGCAGCAGGCCACTCGAACGCTGCTCGCCGACCTGCTGGGGCGCGACGAGGCTGCCGCGGACCCAGCCGCGCTGCAAGCGCGCGCTGAGGCGCTAGGGCTCTCCCTGCCACGGCGCTCCCACGTGGTCGGTCTGGCGCTGCGCCAGGACGACCCGGTGCGGCAGAAGGACCCGCTGCGGCAGGAGGCCGCCGACCGCGAACTGGCCGCAGCCGCCTCAGCGGTGGCACGGGAGCACCGCCTCCGGATGCTGCTGGCCGCGGTGCGGCCCGGTCTCACCCTCGCGCTGCTGGCGCTGCCGACAGGTGACACGACGGCGAGCGACCAGACGCTGACGACGTTCGTCGATGGGGTGAGACGCCGGCTGCCCGCGGTGCCGCACGTGGTCGGCGTGGGACCGGAGGCGAGCGACGCCAGCAGGTGGGCGCTGTCCCTGCGCGAGGCGGCGCAGGTGGCGACCGTCGCGGCAGTGGCGGGAATCGCCGCCCCGGCCGGCGGCCCGCGCTGGTACCGCAACCGCGACCTGCGCCTGCACGGGCTGCTGCTGACGCTGGCCGACGACCCCCGGGTGGTGGCGTTTGCCGAGGCCGAGCTCGGGCGGCTGCTGGACCACGACGCCCGCCACGGCACCGGGCACGTCGCGCTGCTGCGGCGCTACCTCGAGCTCGGCGGCAACAAGGCGCTGCTGGCACGCGACGTGCACCTGAGCCGGCCCGCCCTCTACGCGCGGCTGGACCGGATCGAGGCGATCCTCGGCGTGCCCCTGGAGGAGCCGACGTCGGCTCTGGCGCTGCACGTGGCGCTGATCGCGCGCGATCTCGCCGGAGCAGAGGCCTGACCCGCGCCCGACCCCTCTCGCCGTGCCAGGCTGCAGAATGCCTGCATGGACCTCGACGAGGCACGCCGCTACGTCGCCGAGCACCACCGCGCGGTGCTCGCCACCCTGCGGCAGGACGGCAGCCCGCAGCTGAGCCCGGTGACGGCCGCGGTGGACCAGCAGGGGCGGGTCGTCGTCAGCAGCCGTGAGACGGCCTACAAGGTGCGTAACCTTCGTCGAACGCCGCGCGCGTGGCTCTGCGTCTTCCCGGATGAGTTCTTCGGGCGGTGGGTGCAGGTGGAGGGCGACGTCGAGATCGTCTCGCTGCCTGAGGCTCTCGAGCCCCTGGTCGACTACTACCGCAGCGTCTCAGGAGAGCATCCCGACTGGGACGACTACCGGCGGGCGATGGTCGAGGACCAACGGTGCGTCATTCGCGTCAATCTGACGCGAGCTGGTCCTGACCGCGCGGGCTGAGGCTTCCGCGACGACCACCGCCCCCACCAACGGAAGGACGACATGAGCGACGGCCTGACCACTGCCGAGCCCGGGGTGTGGGTGGGAGGACCGAACGGTGGCGCACTGGTCGATCCCGCATCCGCCACCGTGTCGGCGTTCGACCATGGGTTGACCGTCGGAGACGGTGTCTTCGAGACCTGCAAGGTCGTGGGTGGGCAAGCGTTCGCGATGACGCGGCACCTGCGACGGCTGCAGCGGTCCGCCGCCGGGCTTGGCCTGCCGATGCCCGACGAGGAGCTGGTGCGACAGGCGTCGGCAGCGGTCCTGGAGACGGTGGACCCTGCCCGGACCTACCGCCTGCGGATCACGTGGACCGGAGGGATCTCGCCGCTGGGGTCGGAGCGCGGGAGCGCCGGCGCGACCCTGGTGGTGGCGGCCTCGGCGGCGAGCGTCTGGCCCGAGACCGCGACCGTCGCCGTGGTGCCGTGGCGCCGCAACGAGCACAGCGCCGTCGCCGGACTGAAGACGACCTCCTACGCGGAGAACGTCGTCGCGCTGGCGTGGGCTCATGACCACGGCGGCGACGAGGCGGTCTTCGGCAACACCGCGGGCCGGCTGTGTGAAGGCACCGGGACGAACGTGATCCTGGGCCGCGGCGGTCGGCTGGTCACCCCGCCACTGTCGTCGGGGTGCCTCGCCGGTGTGACACGCGCACTGGCCATCGAATGGTGCGGGGTGACAGAAGAAGACCTGCCGCTGGAGGCGATCTACGAGGCGGACGAGGTGCTGCTGGCGTCCTCAACGCGCGACCTGCAGCCGGTGCGGGAGGTGGATGGGAAACCCGTCGGCAGCGGTCGAGTCGGGCCGTTGGCTGCCGCCGCGGTCGCGACCTTCCGGGAGCGGGCGGCCGAGCAGGTCGACCCGTGACGGGAGCTGGGAAGCCGGTCCATGCAGGGTGGGGCACTGCGGCGACGGAGCTTCCGAACGGCTACGTCCTCCGGCCCCGCGTTGCGTCCGTCGAGGAGCACCGGTCGCTGGCGCTGAGCGTCGGCTGGGAGAGCGCCTACCGATGGGAAGCCATACCGGCCTCACTGGCACGCTCCCTCGCCGGCGCCGTCGTCACGGCAGCAACCGGCGAGGTCGTGGCCATGGGTCGCCTCGTCGGAGACGGCGCCTTCTTCTTCTACGTCCAAGACGTCGTGACCCATCCTGAGCACCGGGGCCGCGGGCTGGCCACAGCGGTGGTGCACTCGCTGCAGGAGCAGGCTGTCGCGATGGCTGGCGGGGAGGTGTTCCTCGGCCTCTTCTCGACCTCACAGGCCCGGCCGACCTACGAGCGGCTGGGCTTGTCGGCAGACGGTGACCTGACGGGGATGTACCAGGTGTTGCCCGGGTCCGGCGACCTCTGACGAGTCAGCCCAGCCGCAGCGGCTGGCCCGCGACGTCCTCGTAGAGCTTGACCGGTGTCATCTCCCCTGCCCGGTCGCCATAGGTGGCGCGGGCGCGGCGGAAGACCTGCTCGACCACGGCGCTGAGCTCCACGGGCACGCCCACCGACCGGGCGAGGTCGACCGCGAGGCCGAGGTCCTTGCACGCCAGGGCGATCGCGAAGCCCTCGTCGTAGTCGCCCTCGGTCAGCAGGGGCAGGAAGTCGCGCTCGAGTAGCACGGAGTTGGCCGGGCTGGCCACGAGAGACCGGTGGAGGACCGACAGGTCCACACCCGCCTTCGCGCCGATGGTGAGGACCTCGGCGGTCGACACCAGATAGTTGAACCACAGCAGATTCAGCATCAGCTTGACTGCGTAGCCGGCTCCGTGGGCCCCGACGTGGAAGACCCGCTGCGGGTCTCCCATGACGTCGAAGAGGGGACGCGCCTCCTCGACGTCGGACGCGTCGCCGCCCACGAAGATCTGGAGAGTGCCGGCGTCCGCGCCCTTGGCCATGCCGCTGACCGGGGCATCCAGGACGCGCAGACCCTTGCTCGCACCACGCTCCCGGACGCGGTCGGCGACGGCCGGCACGGAGGTCGACATGTCGACCCAGAGCGCGTTGTCCGGCAACGCTTCCAGCGCGCCACCGGAGCCCACCAGCACGTCCTCGACCGCGGGCGGCGTCGGCAGCATCGTGATGAGGACGTCCGCCTTCGCAACCGCTTCGGCGACCGAGCCAGCGAGTGCGGCCCCCGCGGCCACCGCGCGGTCCGCCTTGCTGGTGTCGAGGTCGAAGACGGTCACGTCGAGGCCGGCCGCTGCCAGGTTGCGGCTCATGGAGCCACCCATGTTGCCGAGTCCGACGAAGCTGATGCGCACGGTGCTCCTAGTGAAGAGAGAGGTGAGGTGGTGAGAGGTGGGCGGCGCAGCGCCTACCGCGGTCAGTGGGTCAGCGGCCAGCGGCTCGCAGTCGACGGCTCAGCCGTCAATGGCTCAGCCGTCAATGGCTCAGCAGTCAGGCCCCGTCACCGAGGTCGATCCACGTCGTCTTGAGCGCGGTGTACGCGTCGAGCGCGTGCAGCGACTTGTCCCGCCCGGAGCCGGACTCACCGAAGCCGCCGAAGGGGGTGATGACGTCGCTTGCGTCGAAGGTGTTGACCCAGACCGTGCCGGCCCGCAGCCGGCGCGCGACCCGGTGGGCCGTTGAGAGGTCGCGGGTCCAGACGCTGGCGGCCAGCCCGTAGGCGGTGCCGTTCGCGATCCGCACCGCCTCGTCGACGCCCTCGGCCTCCAGGGCCACGAGGACGGGTCCGAAGATCTCCTCCTGGGCGACGCGGGCGTCGGGCGTGACCTCGGTGATGACGGCCGGGTCGAGGAAGACGCCGTTGCCGTCGTCGCGGCTGGCGCCGCCCGTGACCGTGCCGCCCTCGTCGCGCGCCACGTCGAGGTAGCTCGCCACCCGCCCCCGGTGCTCGTCGCTGACGAGCGTGCCCATCTGCGTCTGGGGGTCCAGCGGGTCCCCTACGCGGAAGCCGCTCGTGAAGTCTGCGAGATGGGCGAGCAGCTCATCACGCACGGCGGGGTCGACGACGACACGCGATCCGGCGTTACAGGTCTGCCCGGCGTTGTAGTAGATCCCCCACCCGATCGTCTCGGCGACAGCCCGCAGGTCCGGCGCGTCGGCGAGCACGACCTGCGCCGACTTGCCGCCGAGCTCGAGGCTGACCTGCTTGCCGTTGGACTCCGCCGCGTAGCCGAGGAACCGCCGGCCCACCTCGCCCGAACCGGTGAAAGCGATCTTGGCCACGAGGGGGTGGCGGCCGAGCGGCTCCCCGGCCTCGGGACCGAAGCCGGGAACGACGTTGAGGACACCTGCCGGCAGCCCGGCCTCGACCGCGAGCTCGGCGATGCGCAGTGCGGTGAGCGGCGACTGCTCGGCGGGCTTGAGCACCACCGAGTTGCCCGCCGCGAGAGCCGGCGCGATCTTCCACGACGAGATGATGAGTGGGTAGTTCCAGGGAACGACCGCACCGACCACGCCGAGCGGCTCGCGCGTGACGAGTGCGAGAGCCCGTCGCGGAGCGGGGGCGATCTGGTCGTACACCTTGTCGATCGCCTCGCCGTACCAGCGGATCGTCCGGGCGGCGCCGGGCACGTCGACAGCGGTGGAGTCTCCGATGGGCTTGCCGACGTCCATCGTCTCGAGCAGCGCCAGCTCGTCACGGTGCTCGAGGAGCAGCTCCGCCCAGCGCAGCAGGACGCGCTGCCGATGACGCGGGTCGGTCTCGCGCCACCGCCCGTCCTCGAACGCCGCGTGCGCTGACCGCACCGCGTCGTCGACGTCCTCCGGCTGCGCTGCCGACACCGAGGCGATCACCCGGCGGTCGACCGGCGACACGTCGTCGAACGTCGCGCCCGAGCGCGCCGCACGGAACTCCCCTTCGATGAAGAGCTCGGCTCGCGGCTTGAGGTCGGCGGCTCGGTCGTGCCAGAGCTGACGGTCGGCCGATTTGGTCACGCGGTTTCCTCCAGTGCAGGTGGGTGGGAGAGGCAGATCAACGAACGGCGAAGCGGGCCAGCGCCTCGGGGTCGGGCTCGCCACCCAGGCCCGGCCGATCCGGCACGCGCAGGCACCCGTCGCCGTCGACGGTCACGGGCTCGGCGAGGAAGAAGTCGCGCCGCTGCTCGGTCCAGTTCGGCGGGTCCAGCGGGAACTCCAGGTAGGGCCCGCCCCCGACGCCTGCGGTCACGTGCAGGTTGGCGAGCAGCCCGAGGCCGTTGGACCAGGTGTGCGGTGTGAACAGGCGGTTGCGGGCGAGGGCGAGGCCCGCCAGCATCCGGCTGCGCTCCATGCCGATCGCGAGCACGACGTCGGGCTGCAGGACGTCGACCGCGTCGGCGTCGACGAGGGCGAGCATCTCCGGCAGGGACCGCACCATCTCACCGCCGGCGACCCGGACACCGCGCCCACGCAGCATCTGCAGGCCACGGACGTCGTCCAGGGGTAGCGGCTCCTCGAGCCAGAAGACCCCAAGCTCGGCCAAGGCGTCGGCAAAGCGGGCCACCGTGGTGGGGTCGAGTGAGGCCCGGGTGTCACCGGCCATCCGCCAGGACTGGTTGAGGTCGACCATGAGGTCCATCGAGTCCCCGAGCCCCTCGCGCAGGGTGCGCATGGTGCGCAGCCCGAGGTCGAGGTCGCTCTGCCGCACCCGCACCTTCATGGCCCGGAAACCCCGCTCGCGGAGGGCGAGCGCCGACTCCAGCCGCTCCTCCGGCGTTCGGATCTCGCCTGTCGAGGCGTAGGCCGGGATGCGGTCGAGCGCGCCACCGAACAGGACCGCGACGGGCACCTGCAGGGCCTTGCCGATCGCATCCCAGATCGCCGCCTCCAACGGCCAGTAGCGGCCGTAGTGGAAGGTGATGGTCTCGAGTGTGCGCACGTGCCTGGTGACGGCGAAGAGGTCCTGCCCGACGAACATGTCGACGAACTGCTCGAAGCCGTCCATCGTGTCGCCGGAGCCGTAGCCGACCACGCCCTCGTCGGTCACGACCTCGACCAAGGTCGCTGCGAATGAGGTCCGCGGCAGCGGGTCCCACGCGGCGTTGAAGGCCGGCTGCAGCGGCTCGAGGAGCCGGTGCAGCCGGATGTCGGAGATCTTCACGAGCCGCGCCTCAGGCCGTCGTGCGACGGAAGAAGGGATTGGTCGGTGCGTCCTTCGCGGCGATCACGTCGTCGACGGAGGGAGCGCCGTCGCGTCCGTTGCGCAGCGCCGTGATGGTGGCTTCCCGGTTGTTGCGGAAGACCTCTTCCTCGTCGTGCGCCGCCGGGTCGACCCAGACGGCGGCGACGAGGACGAGTGCGTCGACGTCGCCCTTGTCGATGACGCCGGAGGCAACGGACTCCGCGACCCCACTGGCCACCCCGGCCTGCGCGGCGCCCCACGTGAGCAGGCCGTGCTGGCCACCCTCGATCGGCGCCTTGTTGACGAACAGTGTCAGGGGCTTCACCGCCAGGCCTGGCTGGAGGACCGCGACGAACGGCACGTGACCCTGCCGCGGCGTCGCGAGGGCGGTCGCCCACGCGACTCCGGCGGGCCCGTCGCTCGCGCCGAGCACGGTGTTGATGTGGGCGGCGTTGGGTCCGGACCCCACGAACCCCTCGCCGATCAGGGGAGAGCTCACTTGAGCAGTCCCTGGTCCTTCAGGAACTGCTCGGCGACCGTGTCGGCGTCGTCACCCTGGACGTCGACCTGGGCGTTGAGCTGCGCCATGACCTCGTCGGTGATCTTCGCCGCCAGCGGGTTGACCACGTCGGCGATCGCCGGGTACTTGTCGAGCACGTCCTTCTTCAGCGTCAGCGCGGCGTTGTAGTTGGGGAAGAAGTGCTTGTCGTCCTTGACGACCTGCAGCTTGAGACCGGGGATGCGCCCGTCCGTCGAGAAGACCTCCCCGAACGTGCACGTGCCACCCTTCGCCACCGTCGTGTAGATCAGGCCGGTGTCGAGCAGCTTCGTCTTCGCGCCCGAGAGACCGTAGGCGGACTTGAAGCCGGGCCAGCCGTCGGGCCGCGTGGAGAACTCGCTCTCGAGGCAGAAGACCTGCTGGTCGGCGGGGACCTTGGTGGCGATGTCGCTGTCGTTGGTGACGCCGTACTTCTGCGCGTCCGCCTGCGTCATCGCGAAGGCGTACGTGTCGCTCATCGGCGTCGCGTCGAGCCACACCACGCCGTTCTTGGACAGGTCCTCGTCCTTGACCGACTGGTACTGCTGCGCGGCGTCGGCGATCGGCTTGTCGTGCTTGAGGTAGACCAGCCAGCCGGTGCCCGTGTAGTCCCAGTACATGTCGATGTTGCCCGAGAGCATGGCATCGCGGGTGTTGACCGAACCCTTGATGTTCGTCTTGTCCTCGACGTCGGCACCCGCCTGCTTCAGCAGGTCTTCGACCATCTTGCTGAGCAGGATGCTCTCGGTGAAGTCCTTGGACCCGACGGTGAACTTCGCGCCCTTGAGGGACGCGTCGCTGGAGCCGCCGGACGCGGCGGCGCTGCCACTGGGTGCGGCCGCGGAGGAGGAGTCGCCCCCGGCGCCCGCCGAGCCGGTGCTCGACGTCTGGGAGGAGTCGGAGCTGCAGCCGGTGGCCAGCAGCGCCAGGGCGAGGGCGCTGCCGAGAGCAGCGAAACGAGTGGACATGCGCATGGTCAACCTCTTCTGTGGTCGCGAGAGAGACAAGTGGTGGGGGACATCGCGAGCAGGGGCAAGCAGGGCGGAGAAGACGCGAAGGGCGGCGGCGCTCAGATGCCGCGGGGGCGCAGCACCTCCTCGGCCACCTTGGCGAGCCAGTCGAGGGTGAAGGCGACGACGGCCGTCAGGACACCGCCGGTGACGATGACCGGGGTGCGGTTGAGCTTGATCCCGTTGACGATGATGTCGCCGAGACCGCCGGCGTTGACGAAGGTCGCCAGCGTTGCGACCCCCACCGTGAGGATCAACGTGGTGCGGATGCCGGCGAGGATCACCGGGACGGAGAGGGGGAGCTCCACCTTGAGCAGCGCCTGAAACGACGTCATCCCCATGCCGCGGGCCGCCTGCACCGTGGGTTGGTCGACCTGCTGGAGCCCGACGAGAGTGTTGCGCAGAGTCGGGAGGATGCCGTAGGCGACGAAGGCTGTGAGGGCGACCTTGAGCCCGATCCCCCAAGCAATCGTCAGCAAGACGAGAAGCCCGACAGCGGGGAACGCCTGCCCCGCATTGGCGAGGGCGAGCACGACCGGCTGGACCCTTCGTGCCCATGGGCGCGACAGGACGATGCCGAGCGGGATGGCGATGACGAGGATAAGCGCCGCAGCGATGACGGCGATCTTGACCTGCGCGATGACCGCCGCCGTGATGAAGGGCCGGTTGAGCGTCTGCACCTCGATGGCGTCGAGCCGCTGGGAGGAGACGTAGAGGTAAAGCAGCAGGCAGGCCACGGCGATCCCGACGGGCTGCAGCGCGAGGCCGTTGACCCGGAGGAGTCGGTGCGCCCGGGGCGCCGCGGGCGCGATGTCCTCAGCGAGCTGCGGGTCGACCGGCGCCAGCTGGGTCGCGGCGCTCACAGCTCTCCCGCGCGAGCCGGAGCCGGGACCGTCTTGGGACGCCACGCGGATCCGACCCCCTCGGCGCCGCCGGCTGCGACCTCAGCAGCCGCCGCCTCGTGCTGGGCCTGCACGCGGGCGCCGAGGACGTCGCTGATGTCCTGGAACGTGACATGGCCGACAACCGTGCTGCCATCCGCGGTCCGGACGCCGACCGTCGCGGCGCCGGCGACGAAGCGGTCGACAACCTCGCGCAGCGACGCGTCGGCCGCGACGGAGGCCACCCCGGCTCCGGGACGCAGCGGCAGCGCGTCGACGGTCATCAGGCCGAGCATCCGCACGTGCGCAGAGTCTCCGACGAAAGAGCGGACGTGGTCGTTCGCGGGCGCGCTGAGGATCGCGAGCGGGGTGTCGTACTGCTCGATGTGCGAACGCTCAGACAGCACGGCGACGCGGTCACCGAGCAGCAGGGCCTCCTCGAAGTCATGCGTGACGAAGACGACCGTCTTGCCGAGCTCCTGCTGCAGACGCCGGAACTCCCGCTGCAGGCGGACACGCGTGATGGGGTCCGTGGCACCGAAGGGCTCGTCCATGAGCAGCACTCCGGGGTCGGCGGCCAGCGCGCGTGCCACGCCGACGCGCTGCTGCTGGCCCCCGGAAAGCTGCTTCGGATACCGCTTCGCGAAGACCGCGGGGTCGAGGCTCACGAGCTCCAGCAGCTCCTCGACCCGCGCAGCCACGCGCTGCTTCGGCCAGCCGAGAAGCTTGGGGACGGTGGCGACGTTCTCCGCGATGGTCAGGTGCGGGAAGAGGCCGATCTGCTGGATCACGTAGCCGATGCGGCGGCGCAGGTCGTCGGGGTCGACGTGGGTCACGTCCTCGTCGCCGAGCCGGATCGTGCCGCTGGTCGGCTCGATGAGCCGGTTGATCATCCGCATCGTCGTCGTCTTGCCGCAGCCGGAGGGTCCGACGAAGACGACGAGCTCGCCGGCGGGGATGTCCATCGTGACGTCCTCGACGGCGGGACGCGGCTGCCCCGGGTAGTGCTTCGTCAGGTGGTCGAGCTGGATGCGCAGGCCGCCGCGTGTGGGAGCGGTCGCATGGCTGGTGGGCGAGTTAGGCACGTTAGGCATGGGCGGCACCCCTGCTGGTGGTGGCCCTGATGAGCAACAGCAGGGCGGCGTCGAAGAGCAGTGCGAGCAACGTGATTCCGAAGGCTCCGGTGAGCGCCATGTTCATCGCGTTGAAGGACCCGAGATGGTCGAGCCCGGAGAAGAGCAGGTCGCCCAGGCCGGGGCCGGCGACGTAGGCGGCGATCGCGGAGATGCCGAAGATCAGCATGCTCGACACCCGGAGCCCGGCGATGATGACCGGCAGCGCGAGCGGGAACTGGATGCGCCACAGCACGCGGCGCCGGCCCATGCCCATCGCCCGCGCCGCCTCGAGGACCGAGGCATCCACACCGCGCAGGCCCACGACCGTGTTGCGGATGATGGGCAGCTGCGCGTAGACGATGAGTGCGATGACCGCAGGCGTCCAGCCGAGGCCGAAGACGGGAATCATCAGCGTCAGCAGGGCCAGCGAGGGAACGGTGAGCAGAGCCGCGGCGACGGCGATCACTGCCTCGGCCACACCTGCCCGTCGCCAGATCAGCAGCCCGAGCCCCACGCCGACGACCGTCGCGAGCAGCATGACGATGACGACCAGCTCGATCTGCTCGACCACGAGCTTCGCGATCTGCGTGCCCCACTGCTTGCGGATGTAGTCCGTGAGCGAGGGCGGCGCAAACGGGTCTCCACTCATCTCCGGCCCCCTTTCTCGAGGTTGCCGGGACCATAGAGCCGCGCAACACGCCGTTGCAATAGAAACGACAAAAGTTGTTGACACTGCAACCCCTCGTGTCAGATAGTGCGCTCATGCCGTCCACCGGTGTCGCAGCCGAGTCCGCCCGAGGTCTCTCACGCGACCTCGCGCTCCTCGACGCGCTCGCGGACGCCGCAGTCGACGGCGGGCTCCGCCTCACGGACCTCGCGGCCCTGACGGGACGCGACAAGAGCCAGGTCAGCCGGGCGCTCTATCGGCTGGCGGAAGCGGGGCTGGTCGCCCAGGCGGTCGACGGCCGGACGTGGCAGCTCGGCTGGAAACTCTTCGCCCTGGCCGCCCACACCGTCGAAACGGGCCTCGTCGCCCTGTCGCGACCGGTCATGCGCAGGCTCGTCGAGGACCTCGGCGAGACTGTCCACCTCTGTGTGCTGCGCGGGCTGCAGGTCCTGACCCTGCACAGCGAGGTCCCGCCGCACGGCTTCCGCGGCCTGGGATGGATCGGCGTGAGCATGCCGGCGCACGCCACCTCTGCCGGACGCGTCCTCCTTGCCGCGCTGCCGACGGCGGAGCTGGAGCGGCTGTACCCGGACGACGGTGTCCTCCCTGAGGCGAGACCCTCGAGTCGACTGCAGACCCGGGCGGATCTTTTCGTCGAGTTGACGCGAATTCGCGACTCCGGCGTGGCTGTCGTGCGCGAGGAGCTCGAGCCCGGTCTCGTCGGTGCGAGCGCGGCCATGCGCGACTTTCGCGGGATCGCCGTCGCCTCCCTGAACGTCGCAGCGCCGGGCGCGAGACTGAGCGAACAGCTGGACGACGTCGCCGTGCAGGTCCTCGCCGCCGCCGCCGCCATCAGTGACAGCCTCGGCTCTCCCACCTCCCGCCCAGATAGGGCGGCCCCTCCCCTCCTCACACCGAAGGCCTCTCGATGACCGCCATTGCCGACTCCATCGACCGCGTCCTCGCCTCGGTCCCGCGCGGCCTCTGGGTCGACGGTGAGGAGCGCGCGCCGCAGGGAGCTGAGGCGAGCAACCACAGCTTCGGCGTTCTGGACCCGTCGACGGGTCGCGAGCTCGGGCGGGTCGCCGACGGCGGCCCTGCCGACGCCGTCGCCGCGCTCGACGCTGCGTCCCGCGCTCAGCCGGCGTGGGAGCGCACCTCCCCACGTGTGCGCGGCGAGATCCTGCGCCGGGCGTTCGAGGAGATGACCGCCCGCGCTGAGGAGCTCGCCCTCCTCGTGACGCTGGAGATGGGCAAGCCGCTGGCGGAGTCCCGGGCCGAGGTGGCCTACGCGGCGGAGTTCTTCCGGTGGTTCAGTGAGGAGGCGGTGCGCATCGGCGGTGAATACCGCAACGCCCCCGGGGGCGACTTCCGCATCCTCACGCACAAGCGTGCCGTCGGCCCGTGCCTGCTCATCACGCCGTGGAACTTCCCGCTGGCGATGGTCACCCGCAAGCTGGGTGCCGCGGTCGCCGCGGGCTGCACCACGGTCCTCAAGCCCGCCGAGGAGACCCCCCTGTCCGCGCTCACCCTCGCCGCACTGCTGCGCGACGTCGGTCTGCCCCCGGGAGTCTTCAACGTCGTGCCCACCAGCCGGCCGGCGGAGACAACAGCACCGCTCTACTCCGACCGGCGACTGCGAAAGCTGTCCTTCACCGGCTCGACGGAGGTCGGTCGCCTGCTGCTCAAAGCCGCCGCCGACTCGATCCTGCGCACGAGCATGGAGCTCGGAGGCAACGCGCCCTTCCTCGTGCTCTCCGACGCCGACCTCGACGCCGCCGTCGAGGGCGCGATGCTCGCCAAGCTGCGCAACATGGGCCAGTCCTGTGTCGCCGCCAACCGCTTCCTCGTCCACCGCAGTCTCGCCGACGACTTGGCGGCCCGGCTGGCCGCGCGCTTCCAGGAGCTGCAGGTCGGGCCCGGGATCGACCCTGGCAGCGACATCGGCCCGCTCATCGACGAGGCCGGGCGCAGCAAGGTCACAGACCTCGTCCGGAGGACCCTCGACACGAACGACGCCGCCCGCGTCCTCGTCGGCGGTGAGGTCCCCGCCGGGGAGGGTTTCTTCTACCCACCGACCGTGGTGACGGGAGTCGCCCCGAACTCCCCGCTGGCGCAAGAAGAGGTCTTCGGTCCTGTCGCCGCCATCCAGTCCTACGACGACGACGATGACCTCCTGCACGCAGCCAACGCGACGCCGTTCGGGCTCGTGGCCTACGTCTACACGCACGACCTGCGCAAGGCACTGCGGGTGGTCGAGCAGCTCGAGGCTGGCATGGTCGGCGTCAACCGCGGCCTGGTCTCGAACCCCGCGGCACCCTTTGGCGGGGTCAAGTGGTCCGGACTCGGCCGCGAGGGCGGGTTCGAAGGCGTCGAGGAGTATCTCGCCACGACCTACGCCGCCCTGTCCGTCTGATTTGTCGTCACTCCAACGTCGTCACTCCAACCCAAAGGCCTCCTGATGACCGTCGCCTCGTCGTTCAGCCTGGACGCGACCCCCCTGCGAATCGAGTTCGGCGAGCGGGCGGTGGCGCGGCTGGCCGAACTGGTGCAACAGCTGGGGCACTCGCAGGCATTCGTCGTCACCGACCGCGCCATGCTCGACACCCCCGTCATCCCGGAGGTCCTGCGGGTCCTGGACGACGGTGGAGTGGCCCATCAGGTGTTTGCGGGGGTGACGCCGAACCCCACGGTGGGGCTCATGGACGAGGCAGGGGAGGCGCTGCGTCGCTTCGGGCCGGCAGTTGTCGTCGCCGTCGGTGGCGGCTCCAGCCTGGACGCGTCCAAGGGCATCGCGCTCGTGGGCGCAAACGGCGGGAGTGCGCGGGACTTCCAGTTCTCAGGACCTCCGGCTGCGCCCGCTCTGCCGGTCATCGCCATCCCGACCACGGCAGGTACCGGGTCGGAGACGAACTCCTGGGGAGTCATCGACGATCCGGAGCATCGCTGCAAGATCTACGTCGGGGATGCGTCAGCGACTCCCAGGGTCTCCATCCTCGACCCCCTGCTGACGGTCGGACTGCCGCCACGAGCGACAGCGGCCACCGGCATCGACGCTCTGGTGCACGGGGTCGAGGCCTTGACGTCACGCGGACGCAATCCCATCGGTGAGGCCTACGCCCACCAGGCCGTGCGCCTCGTCAGCCGCTGGCTGCCCGTGGCGATGAGCAACGGGAGCGACGTCGAGGCCAGGTCAGGGATGCTCCTGGGGGCGCATCTGGCCGGACTCGCGCTCACAGCCAACGGCCTGGGTCTCGTGCACGGTCTGGCCCACTCCGTCAGCGCCCACGTCGGCGCCGTGCACGGCGAGGCGCTGGCGGCCGTCCTGGCCGAGGTCATGGACTACAACCTGCCTACTGTGACCCCGGAGTACGCCGCAGTTGCCGTCGACCTCGGTCTCGCACGGGATAACGGGCAGGAGGGCGACAGAGAGCGGTCCGCCCGGCTCGCCATCGACAACGTGCGTGCCCTGGCGGAGGAGGTCGGCGCCCGCCGCCGGTTGCGTGACCTCGGCGTGGAGCAGGACATGCACGCCTCGATCGCCGCGACGGCGCTGGCCGACTCGGTGACCGGCAACAACCCGCGCACGCCGCAACAAGACGAGGTTGAGTCTCTCGTGGCTGCGGCTCACTAGACCCAGACTCGAGCGACACGAGGAGACACGTCCGGCCGCGCGGGGGCAGAGGCTGACCCGGCGTAGGAAATTCTCATCGCCGGCGGATGCGCGCGTCCTTTTGCAAGTCCTGGTCGCCGTTGTCCCATAGGAGCAGGCCGAGGTTCGTCGTGACTGCCGGCGCCATCCCGATGCACTTCAAGGTGCAGGTCCGGGGGTCGAGATGCCTGGGCGGTCGTCATCACGGCTGTGGTCAGCGAGCAGCCGACCGCGGGAATGGCGGCGTACAGCGCCAGCAAGGCAGCGACGAGTGCCTTCGTGACGGCGGCCGGCCGCGAGCTGCGTCGTTCGAAAGTCAGGCTTGTCGACGCGCGGCCACCACACACGGAGACCGGGTTAGCAGCGCGGCCTA
>JBQCDV010000030.1:0-9187 GCA_051960855.1 Actinomycetales bacterium | reverse complement strand
CGTCGGGCGTGACGAACTGCGTGGCGGCAGCGAACGCCGCCGTTCCGGGTAGCTCGCTGTTGACCTTCCATCCGCCGGCGAACCAGCGGAACTGCTCGTGCGCCCGCGCCTTCGCCTTCTCCGGGTCAGGGTCGTAGCAGATCGGCACCTGGCCCACCCGCGGCTTGCCGTTGCCGCCGGCGGCGTCGAAGTGCTCCCCGAGCTCCTTCTTGGGCTCGACGGCGATCATCACGTCGGCGTACCTGCCCGCGATCTCGCAGGACTTCTTGCCCGACACCGCCACGCCGAGCTTGAGCGCCTCCTCGGGCACGTCCCATACCTTCGCCGAGTCGACGTCGTAGTGCTTGCCCTTGTAGGTGACGTAGTCGCCGCTGAGCAGCTGCTGGATGATCTCGATCGCCTCGACCAGCCGCTCGTGTCGGGTGTTGACCGGCCACCTGCCGCCGCCGACGACATGCTCGTTGAGGACTTCGCCGGCCCCAAGCCCCAGGGTGAAGCGCCCCTCGGACAGCAGAGCGACGGTCGCAGCCTTCTGCGCCACGACCGCCGGGTGGTAGCGCTTGATCGGGCAGGTCACGTAGGTCATCAGCGGGATCCGTGACGTCGCCTGCGCGGCCGCGCCGAGCACTGACCAGGCGTAGGGCGCATGCCCCTGTGAGTCGAGCCATGGGAAGTAGTGGTCGCTGATGACCGAGAAGTCGAAGCCGACCGACTCTGCCGTCACCACGTCGCGCACAAGAGTCCGCGGGTCGGACTGCTCGCACATCATCGTGTACCCGATTTGCGTCATGAACGACGTCTGCCCCGGTTGCTCGCCGTGCGAACCCGCAGGCTCTCGCGGCGGCGGCGGCCCGGACAAACGCCGAGGGCGGCGTTCGCTCTGGATCTGCGAACGCCGCCCTCGGTGGTGCGGCTAGGAGCTAACGGCTAGGCCGTGCTCCGTTGAGCTCAGTGGTGCCGGGGACGGGCGACCACCGGGCTGCGACGCGAGCCGAAGAGCAGCAGGGCGCCGAAGCCGATCAGTGCCATGGAGCCGCCCACCGTCTGCCAGACGTTGCTGGCGCCTGTGTGAGCCAGACCGCCACCGCCAGCCGTGTAGCCACCGCCGTTGTTGGCACCGCCGCCACCGGTGATCACGCCCGGCGTCACGGACTTGGTGGGCTGCTTGGTCGGCTGCTTGGTGGGCTTCTGAGTGGGCGGGGGAGCGGTCTCGCCGCCCTGCCCACCGCCGCCGGTCACCTCGCAGTCGGGCGTGCTGAGCTGGTAGGGACCGACGACGGTGCTTGCCGCTCCCGCGACGCGAACGTAGAACGGCTTCCCTCTCTCGCCCGGCACCGAGGTTGTCCCGCCTGCCATTACCGACGTACCGGGGATGAAGGTGACGCCGTCGTAGGAGTACTCGAACCTGCCCTCGGTGTTGCCCGTGTTGGTAACGGTCCAGGCGCCGTCAACGTTCTGGCAATTGTTCGCGCCCTCAGCCGAGAACCCCGCAGTCTTGTCGCTACCGCCGTTGCCGCAGGGTGTTGCACTCGCAAGTACAACGTCGTCGAGCTTCGTCGCTTCCTCGTCTGTGCTGGACGCGTAGTAGGCCACGTGAAGGACCCCGCCGGAGGGTGTTCCGTTGACTGTCACGGAGTTTCCGGCAGCGATGTTGACAGAGGTGAACGACTCGGCGTTTCCGATGCCGTACTCGACCTTGGCTGACAGCGTCCCGCTTGGATTGGTGATGGTCCAGTGCGGGTTAACGCAACTCGCGGATGCTGCCACGTTGGGGGTTGCGTATGTGATCGGGCAGGATTCGGCATCGGCGCCCTTGGCTAGTTCGAGGTGCGCGGTGGCCGCGTTGAGTGTGTAGGTGAGGCGCAGGGTGCTGGGGGCGAGTGCGGTGGCGTAGGAGATGTTGACGGTGCCCGGGTGGGTGGCGTCGGTTGCCGCGGGAACGTGCCAGCTGTTGGTGCCGTCGCTGACGTCGAAGGCGGCGTCGTTGGTGTTGCTGACGGTCCAGGTCGCCTGCGTGGTGTCGCAGTCGCTGACGTAGCTGATGCCCAGCGGGGCGTATTGCGCGCCCCCGACACAAGTTCCGTCTGAGATGGTGAGGATGGGCTTGGGTCCGTCATCACTTTGATTTTTCTTATTGTATGTCCAGTTGGCCACTGTCCCTGGTTCGATCATCTGTGAGCCGGCTGCAGTGGCGTTGAAGTAGACTTTGAAGTGTATTGATCCCGTGCCGTCACCGGGGCGGTAACCAGAAACGTTAAAGGTGGTGCCATTGACTACAACGGACAGGGATGTCTTGCTTACCGCGTAAGTGCCGGGACCGCCTTTGCTGAGGATGAAATGCCAGTACGCCTGCCCCGTTCGGCATTGCTGCGCGATAGGGGATCCGTTTCCGGTCCAGGGCGTGCTGTCGGTGATGGTCGTGGAGGTGACAACGGCCGTTGCAGATGCGGCGCCGGCGCCCCAGAACATCAGACTTCCCAGGACGGTGACCACCGCCGCGAGCCTCGCGAGGTGCCGCCGCAGGCGTTCGCTAATCATCTAGAACCTTCCCTCAAGAAGCTGCGGCCGGTCCGTCCGGGTCCGCGTCACTCCCCGTAGTCCCGGTCGCCCCGAAGCCCGGCCGGCATGCACGCAGAGTGATCTCAAGGGTTGAGGTTGGCCGCTTGTGATCACCCCGTCAAGCCCGATTGCCGCCACAGGGGACACAACTGACACTGCGTGCGACGCGATTACCAACAGTGACGAGGACTGCCCCAGAAAAGGCGTTGATGTCCCGTTATCAACACAATTGCGCCAGGCTTCTGGCATCCAGCAACAAATCAGGGGTGGCACCGTCAGTGACGGCGCCACCCCTGATGGCCTAGGAGCGGATGATGCAGGTGCCTTACCGCTGGAACTACCCCTGACGGCGCGTGGCGCGAGCCCGGTCGTGCTCGTGGACGATGGCCGTCGCGTAGCCGTGTGACAGACCGTGCTCGTCGCGGAGCCAGTTCACGCGTTCCTCGAAGCGGAGAAGGCTGGGGCCTTCGTCGATTGCCCTGAACCACTGAGGGAGCGGTCGGCCAGTGGTGGCCTCGACCCGCTGGACCAGCTGCTGATGCGTTTCCTCTGAGTGGTGCAGGGACATGTGCGCCTCCGGAGTCTCGACGATGACGTCTCCGGGTCAGCTACGGCCGGCCCGTGACACGAGCCTGCCCCACCCCCAACCCCGGCACAAGACCCCAGAAGCCGCATCTGGGCTCGTCTGGCAGCGCCGCTAGCCTCGCCACCGTGAGCGTGCGCGAGGACCTGGAGCGGGAGCTGCGGCGCGTCCGGGACCGCATCGCCGGCCTCACCCTCACACAGCTCCAGTCCGGCGCGCCGACCCGCGCCGAGCTCGCCCGGCAGGCCGCCCAGCGCATCGCCGACCTCGACGCCGAGGCGGAAGGTGCGCCCCGCAGGCCGCTGCCCGAGCTGTCGCCCTTCGCGCTGGCCGACCAGCTCGCCGTCGTCACGACCGACCTGCTGACAGCGGCCGACCAGGCAGCGGTCGACCAGGCGGCGCCCGACCAGACAGCGATCGACCAGACAGCGACCGAGGGCGCCGCCCCGGAGGAGACCCTCCTGAACGACGCCCTCGAGGTGCTCGTCGAGCTGCGCCGCGCGCTGTAGCACCGCGGCCAGCAGCCAGCAGCCAGCAGCCAGCAGCCGGCGGCCAGCAGGCAGCCGGCCTCAGCCGTCGCTCCGGCGTTCGGGAATCAGCTGAGGCGCTCCAGGACCATCGCCATACCCTGGCCGCCGCCGACGCACATCGTCTCGAGGCCGATCTGCTTGTCGTGGAAGTCGAGGGAGTTCAGCAGCGTCGTGGTGATGCGGGCGCCCGTCATGCCGAAGGGGTGGCCGACCGCGATCGAGCCGCCGTTGACGTTGAGGCGGTCGAGGTCGATGCCCAGGTCCTGGTAGCTCGGGATCACCTGGGCGGCGAAGGCCTCGTTGATCTCGACCAGGTCGACGTCGTCGATGCTCATGCCGGCTCGGGCGAGGGCCTGCTTGGAGGCTTCCACCGGGCCGAGACCCATGATCTCCGGCGACAGCGCCGACACCCCGGTGGAGACGATCCGCGCCAGGGGCGTGATGCCGAGCTCGCGGGCCTTCGTGTCGCTCATGACGATGACCGCGGCGGCGCCGTCGTTGAGGGGGCAGCAGTTGCCGGCGGTCACGGTGCCGTCGGGGCGGAAGACCGGCTGCAGCTGCGAGACGCCCTCCATCGTGACGCCGGGGCGCGGGCCGTCGTCGGCGGAGACGACCGTGCCGTCGGGCAGCGTGACGGGCGTGATTTCGCGGGCCCAGAAGCCGTTGGCGATCGCGTTCTCGGCGAGGTTCTGGCTGCGCACACCGAACTCGTCCTGCATCTCGCGCGTGATGCCCTTCAGGCCGGCGAGGTTCTCCGCGGTCTGGCCCATCGCCAGGTAGATGTCGGGCAGGTTGCCGTCCTCGCGCGGGTCGTGCCACACCGGCGCCCCGCCCTGCGCGCGCTGCTTGTTGCGCTCGCCGGCCTGGGCGAAGACGGGGTTCATCGTGTCGGGCAGCGTGTCGGAGTTGCCCTTGGCGTAGCGGCTGACGCACTCGACACCGGCGCTGATGAAGACGTCGCCCTCCCCGGCCTTGATCGCGTGCATCGCCATCCGCGTGGTCTGGAGGCTCGAGGAGCAGTAGCGGGTAACGGTGAGGGCCGGCAGGTGGTCGTAGCCGAGCAGCGTGGCCACGACGCGGCCCATGTTGAAGCCCTGCTCGCCGCCGGGCAGCCCGCAGCCGAGCATCAGGTCGTCGATCTCGCTCGGGTCGAGCTGCGGCACCTTGTCCAGCGCGGCGCGCACGATCGTCGCGGTCAGGTCGTCGGGGCGGACGTCCTTAAGGGAGCCCTTCCCGGCACGACCGATCGGGGAGCGGGCGGTGGCGACGATGACGGCCTCAGGCACGGGAACCTCCGGGAACGGCGCAGCGGCACTGCTGGTCGCGCGTCAGGTTACTCGTCAGTAGGGGCGGGTGTCGCGAGGTCGTCGGCCACCGCCACCGCACTGTCGGCCGGACGCCGGCGCGGTAGGACCCGCAGTCGCGCCCACGGGCCCCGGCGTCCCCGGTCGGAGCCGCGCACCTCGACGGCCGCAACCTCGGTGCCGGGCTCGTCGGCGGCCTGGGCGGCAGCAACGGCCACGGGACGGATCCCCGCGCGGCGCAGTCGGCCGGGGACGAGGGGGAGGATGCGCGGGCGGCGTTCGGGATGGGGGGTCGCCTCCGCGTCGAAGTCGGCAGGCAGCGCTCCGACGGCGGCGCACGCCGACGGCAGCAGCGCCATCGCGGCGGCCGAGTAGCCGTCGGGAGAGGGGTGGAAGCGGTCGGGGCCAAACATGACGTGCGGTGCGGCGGCGAACTCCGGCCCGAGCAGGTCGCCCAAGGACACGGTGCGACCGCCTGCTGCGACGACGGCGATGGTCTGGGCGGCGGCGAGGCGTCGGCTCCACCGGCGCGCGATGGCTCGCAGCGGCTGGGCCACGGGGGTGATGGTGCCGAGGTCGGGACAGGTCCCGACGACCACCTGGGTGCCGCGGGAGCGCAGGTCCCGGACGACCTTCTCGAGGGAGGCGACCGCCGCTGACGGGCGCACGCGGTGGGTGACGTCGTTCGCGCCGATCATCATGACGGCGATGTCGGCGTGCCAGTCGCCGAGGGCCGCGACCTGCGCGGACAGGTCAGAGCTGCGGGCCCCCACGATCGCGCGGGAGCGGAGCTCGACCTGGCGGCCGAGGGCTTCGGCGAGGCCCTGGGCCAGCAGCGCGGCCGGTGTCTGCTCCGGGCGTTCACAGCCGTAGCCGGCCGCTGAGGAGTCGCCGAGCATCGCCATGTGCAGGGGCGGCTCGGTCAGGTCCCGGCGTGCGCCGAACCTGCCGTAGCGCCCGTCGACCTGCGGCGGCACGAGGGTCGCAGCGGGGATCCGGCGGCGCGCGAGCTGCGCCTGCGTGGCGAGCAGTCCGAGGCCGAGGCCGCCCAGCAGGCCGGCACCGCCCCCGCCGACCGCGGCTCCGATCGCGGCGCGTGCGGCGATACGCCGGGCCGCTCGTGCTCGCGTGACGGTGGTCGTGCCCCTCATGCGACCGATCTTCGCACCCGCGGTCACCCAGTAGCGGGAGGCCCAAGTGCTACCGTGTAGCACATGACGGAGCGCATCGGCGTCCGCGAGTTGCGCCAGCACGCGAGCTCCTTCCTCCGGCGCGTCCGCCAAGGGGAGAGCTTCGAGGTGACGGATCGCGGCCGCCCCGTCGCCCGCCTCGTGCCGGTCGTGGACACGGTCTGGTCGGATCTCGTCGAGCGGGGTCTCGTCATTGAGGCGGCCGGCGAACGTGCCCTGGCTGACTTCGAACCACGCGAGCCAGCCGCCGGGTCTCCCTATCTCTCCGCCGTCCTCGAGGACATGCGGCGCGACGAGCGGTGATCTATCTCGACACCAGCGCTCTGCTGAAGCTCGTGGTACGGGAGACCGAGTCCTCAGCCCTTCGCAGCTGGCTCGCGGAGGCCGACGGGCCCGTCGTCACGAGTGCGCTCACTCGCGTGGAGCTCGTCCGCGCTGCCCGTCGCGTGGGGTTGCAGGCGTCCCAGGACGCCGTCGACGTCCTGGCCGAGGTCGCGACCGTCCGGCTGGACGACTCGGTGCTGGCCACCGCGGCGGCCCTGGCTCCGCCGGAGCTTCGCTCGCTGGACGCCATCCACCTGGGGACGGCCACGATGCTGGGCCCGGGCGTCATCGTCGTCACCTACGACCCGCGCATGTTGGAGGCGGCCGCGCTGGCCGGGCTGCGAGTGGTCGCTCCCGGCCGCACGTAGGCTTTCGGGGTGCGCTACGCCAACGACGTCGTCGAGCTCATCGGCAACACTCCGCTCGTCCGCCTCAACCACGTCACCGAGGGGATCTCGGCGACCGTGTTGGCGAAGGTGGAGTACCTCAACCCCGGTGGGTCGGTGAAGGACCGGATCGCCGTCCGGATGATCGACGCCGCCGAGGAGGCCGGGCTGCTCAACCCGGGCGGCACGATCGTGGAGCCGACGTCGGGCAACACCGGAGTCGGGCTTGCGCTGGTGGCGCAGCAGCGGGGCTACCGCTGTGTCTTCGTCTGCCCCGACAAGGTCAGTGAGGACAAGCGCAACGTCCTGCGGGCCTACGGGGCCGAGGTCGTGGTGTGTCCCACCGCCGTCGAGCCCGAGCACCCGGACAGCTACTACAACGTCAGCGACCGGCTGGCCCGCGAGATCGAGGGCGCCTGGAAGCCCGACCAGTACTCCAACCCCAACAACCCGCGCTCCCACTATGAGACGACGGGGCCGGAGATCTGGGAGCAGACCGAAGGCCGCGTCACCCACTTCGTCACTGGCGTGGGGACCGGCGGGACGATCAGTGGCATCGGGCGCTACCTCAAGGAGGCCAGCGACGGCCGCGTGCAGGTCGTCGGCGCCGACCCCGAGGGCTCGGTCTACTCGGGAGGCTCCGGTCGGCCCTATCTCGTCGAGGGCGTGGGCGAGGACTTCTGGCCGACCGCCTACGACGAGGCCGTGGCCGACCGCATCGTCGCGGTCTCGGACAAGGACGACTTCGCGATGACCCGCCGCCTGGCCCGCGAGGAGGGCCTGCTCGTCGGTGGCTCCTGCGGCATGGCTACGGTCGCCGCTCTCGAGGTCGCCCGCGAGCTCGGTCCGGACGACGTCGTCGTCGTGCTGCTGCCCGACGGCGGCCGCGGCTACCTGTCGAAGATCTTCAACGACGAGTGGATGGCCTCCTACGGCTTCCTCGACTCCGAGGACACCGCCACCGTCGGCGACGTGCTGCACACCAAGTCCGGCGACCTCCCGGCGCTGGTGCACACCCACCCGTCGGAGACGGTCCGCGACGCCGTCGCGATCCTGCGTGAGTACGGCGTGTCCCAGATGCCGGTCGTCAAGGCCGAGCCGCCTGTCATGGCCGGCGAGGTGGCCGGGTCGGTGAGCGAGCGCGACCTGCTCGACAAGCTCTTCAGCGGCGAGGCCAAGCTCAGCGACCGGGTCGAGCGGCACATGGGCGCTCCGCTGCCCCTCGTCGGCACCGGTGAGCCGGTCGCCGCCGCGGTCGACGCGCTCAAGGGCAGCAGCGCGCTGCTGGTCCTCGACGACGGCAAGCCGGTGGGTGTGCTGACGCGCGCCGACCTGCTCGGGCACCTGGCGGGCTGACAAGAGCGACGCGAACGGCGTTCGCGTCGCTCTTTGCCGGAGCTCGGCCGCCCGTCTCAGTCGGCGTGCGCCTGCGCGCGACGCAAGGTCAGACGGATTGTCGTCGCGGCGACGAGAAGTGCCGCGCACCCGCCGGGCGACGACAGCTCGATTGCGCGACGGCCTCGGCCGAGGGGGGCCACTCGTGACTCACAACCTCGCAGACTTCGAGATCATCAAGGGCCCGGTGGACGTGCGACGACCGTAGGATCGGGTGATCGCGCACGAGGCAACGGACGGCTCTGACATTCTGATTTGATGCGCGAGATGACGGCATCTGAGGCCTCGCGGAACTTCTCGGCGGTGCTCGACGCCGCTGAGCACGGCGAGACCATTGTGGTCACACGCGCCGGTCGACGCGTGGCCATGATCGCGTCGGCACCGCGAACAAACGGGGCTGCGCTGCGAGCGGTGTTTGAGCGCTGGCGCGATCATCCAGCGCTGGACGACTCCCTGGCCGACCGCGTGGATGCTGCCCGCGAGGCCGCCTCCGAAGACCTGGACACCGATCCGTGGCACGCCTGATCCTCGACGCCTGCGTCATCATCGCCGGTGTCCGGGGAAGGCTCGACGTCGACGGGGAAGAGCTTCCGTGTCCGCGGTGTCCAGATCAGTCGGTTCGAGGACGGCAAACTGGCCGAGCGATGGGGCAGCAGCGACCAGCTCGGCATCCTGACTCAGCTGGGTCTGGTCGACGCCTAGAGCCCCGGCGGCCAGTTGCCGGCGTGGCCGGGACCCTACGGCGTGACGCGCTCGAGGACGTCCTGGAACTCCGCGGTCAGGTAGACATGCGGGTTGCCCTTGTCGTCGTACTGGGTGAGCTGGTCGTAGCCGGTGCCGTTCCACCAGTAGAGGTGCGGGGACAGCGGGCCGGGGGAGTCGCTGTAGCCCTGCTGGGCGAAGTTGACCAGTCCCT
>JBQCDV010000029.1:0-20509 GCA_051960855.1 Actinomycetales bacterium | reverse complement strand
GAGCAGACGGAAACACCGTCGCCACACCAGGATCGGCCTCCCCTACCGAGGAGGGGACATCATGCGCAGGAAGACCTTCGACACCCTGATGGCCAGCGCCGGACTGGTGCTCACCGCGATCCTGCTGGTCGCCGGCGGCCTGCTCACCTGGGGCCACAGCTTCGTCAGCCAGCAGGTCTCCACCCAGCTGGCCGCCCAGCAGATCTACTTCCCACCCGCAGGCTCCGAGGCCCTCAACGAGCCCGGCGTCAAAGGCCACCTCGAGCAGTACGCCGGCCAGCAGCTGACCACCGGCGCCCAGGCCAAGGCCTACGCCGACCACTTCATCGCCGTCCACATCGAGGCCATGACCGACGGCAAGACCTACGCCCAGCTGTCCACCGAAGCCATGAAGAACCCCACCGACCAGAAGCTGCAAGGCCTGGTCTCCACCGTCTTCAAGGGCGAGACCTTGCGTGGCCTGCTGCTCAACGCCTACGCCTTCGACACCATGGGCGGCATCGCCGGCATCGCCGCCATCGCCAGCTGGACCGCCGCCGCCCTCATGGCCCTGCTCTCCATCCTCGGCCTGGTCCACGCCCGCACGGTGAGCCCGACCGTCGAGCTCGGTGCGCGCCTCACCGCGCCTGCTCTGACCTGAGCCGCGGCTGCCGATCCCGCAGCAGCCCAACGCCCCACCGCACTGGATGCGGCGGGGCGTCGGCTTGTCTGTCCGGACTGCTCCGGGCTCGCGGCTACCTGCCCTGAAGCAACGGGAGCGAGGGGTCCCACCGTTGCCCCGTGGCCGCGTCGTGGCGGCGGCGTGCCATCGCCGACAGCGCCTCGAGGACGACGCGGTTGGCCAGATACGCGGTGACGTCAGCGGTGTCGTAGGGCGGGGACACTTCGACCACGTCAATGCCCACGACGGGCAGCTCCAGGCAGATGCGACGCACGGCGTCGAGCAGCTGCCGGGAGGTGAGGCCGCCGGGTTCGGGGGTCCCGGTGCCCGGGGCCATTCCCGGGTCCACCACGTCGACGTCCACCGACAGGAAGACCCCCTCGCAGCCGTCGACCGCTATGGCGAAGGCCTCGTCCAGGCACGCGTCGAGGCCCCGGTGCACTACCTCGGTCATCTCGTAGGAGCGCATGCCCTGCCCCGCCATCCACCCGAGCGTCTCAGGCCCCGGCCAGTAGCCGCGCAGCCCGATCTGCAGGAAGCGGTCACCACGCAGCGCACCACTGTCGATGAGGCGCCGCATCGGCTGCCCATGCCCCCAGAGGGAGCCGAACTCCTCGTGCCCGGTGTCGGCGTGCGCGTCGAAGTGCAGCATCGAGACTCGGCCGTCGCCGCGGACGTCGGCGACCCCGCGCCCGTCGCTGTAGGCGATGGAATGGTCGCCACCGAGCACGACTGGAACCGTACCGGCCGCGGTGACGGTCGCGACCGCGCGCCGCAGTGACTCCAGTGACGTCTCGATGTCGCCGCTGTACATCTCGACGTCGCCGGCGTCGCGCACGACGAGGTCCCGCAGCCCGTCCACGCGCAACGCCAGGCTGGGTCGGCTGCCGTCGTGAGCCAGGTAGCACGCCTGCCGGATGGCCTGTGGGCCGAAGCGGGCGCCGGACCGGTGCGAGGTGCCGCCGTCAAAGGGAGCGCCGACGATGACGACATCGGCTCCCTCCAAGGTCGCCGGCTCCTCGACGTCACAGCGCTCGACGCCGAGGAAGGTGATGTCGGGCCCGAACATCGCGCCGTAGCGCGTCATGAGACTCCTAGGGTTCGTAGCGAGGCGGTGAGGACCTGCAACCCCTCTCGGGCCTCGTCCTCAGTCAGCGTCAGCGGCGGCCCGATGCGCAGGCAGTTGCCGTGCAGGCCGCCCTTGCCGATCAGAACTCCATCGCGCCGTGCCTGCTCCTGCACCCGGACTGCCGCCGCAGGATCCGGGGTCAGGCTGCCGGGCACGACGAGCTCGACGCCGATCATCAGACCCTTGCCCCGCACCTCGGCGATCGAGGGCACCAGCGGGGCCAGTGATCGCAGCCCCTCGAGCAGGATCGCCCCGACGCGTGCCGCGTTGGACTGCAAGTCCAGAGAGGTGACCAGATCGAGGACCGCGCTGCCCGCCGCTGCCGCGACCGGGTTGCCGCCGAAGGTGGAGATGCTGTTCGCCTGCAGGCTGTCCATCACATCGGCGCGACCGACCACTCCCCCGAGGGCATAGCCCCCGGCCACCCCCTTCGCGAAGGTCATCAGGTCCGGGACGACGTCGTGCGCCTGGATCCCCCACAGGTGCTCGCCGGTGCGGCCCCACCCGGTCTGGACCTCGTCTGAGACGAAGAGGATCCCGGTCTCGTCGAGGATCTCCTTGTACGCCTTGAAGAACCCGTCGGGTGGGGTGGCGAAGCCGCCGACACCCTGGATCGGCTCAGCGATCAGGCACGCGACATCTCCCGCAGTCGTCGTCGAGAGTAGGTCCCGCAGGTCCTCGGCGCACGCCTCGACGTACGCCTTCTCGTCGAGGTGACGGAAAGGGCTGCGGAGCTGGTAGCCGCCGTAGGCGTAGACCACCTGCAGAGGAGACAGGCTGGACGGCGACCAACCGCGGTTGCCCGTGACCGCCATCGTGGAGAACGTGCGGCCGTGATAGCTGTTGCGCAGCGCGATGACCTGGCTCGACCGTCGATGAGCGGTGGCGAGCAGCAGCGCAGCCTCGTTGGCCTCGGTGCCCGAGTTGGTGAAGAAGACCCGGGCGTCGGGGATGCCGGACAGCGCAGCGACCTTCTCGGCGAGCTCGACCTGCTTGCGCACCAGATACAGCGTGGAGGTGTGCACGACGCCGCGGTCGATCTGCTCGACGACAGCGGCGCGGACCTCGGGTCGGGCGTAGCCGACCATGTTGGTGAGGATCCCGGCGAACAGGTCGAGGTAGGTGCGGCCGTCCCCGCCGAAGACCCGGTTGCCCGCTCCCCCGACGATCTCGAGCGGCTCGTCGTAGTAGTGCACCAGCCACGAGGGCGAGACGGACTGCCTCCGGCGCAGCAGCTCGCGTGCGTCGTTCGGGGGCTGGTCTGCCGCCGCTTGCCCGGTGCTGTCGATGCCTGCCTGCCCCTGCTGCGCGTCCATGCCGCCCTCTCGACCCGTTGTCGTCCGGCCGACCCTAGAAGTCGATGCCCCAGAAGTCGAAGCTCTAGGAGTCGAAGCCCAGACCCAGCCGGTCGAGCGTACGCAGCCACAGGTTGCGCCGACCGCCGTGGGCGTCGGACTGCCGCAGCGACCACTGCGTCGCCGCGATACCGAGTGACCGGACGGGCTCCGGCGGGAAGGGCACGGCCTTCTCCCGGACCATCCGCAGCCGGGTGCGCTCGCTGTCGACGCCGTCGAGCAGGTCCAGAGCGGTCGCAGCCATGAAGCGCGTCGCACCCACGCCGAGGCCGGTGAACCCGAGCACCCAGGCGAGGTGGCCCCGCAACGCCGTCCCGGCCGAGGCGCAGAACCGCGTGCTGGTGTCGATCGCGCCGCCCCAGGCGTGGGTGAAGGCGACGTCGGCCAACGTCGGGAAGGTCTCGGCGAAGTGGTCGGCGAGGGCGTCGAAGGTGGCGGGGCGCTGGTCGTAGGCGGGTCCGACGCGGCTCCCCGGGTGGTAGACGGCGTCGTAGCCGCCCCAGAGGATCCGGTTGTCGTCGGTCAGCCGGTAGTAGTGGAAGAGGTTGCCTGCGTCGCTGATGCCCTGCCGACCCCGCCATCCCACGCTGTCGAGCCGCGCTGGCGAGAGCGGCTCGGTCACGAGCACGTAGTCGTAGACCGGGACGGTCAGCAGGCGCAGGCGGCGCAGCGGCGACGGGAAGGCGTTGGTGGCGAGCAGGACGCGCTCGGCCAGGACCGAGCCCTCCCGGGTCTCGACGACGACCCGGGAGTCGCCACGGGCGCTGCGCACACCGGTGACGGGCGTGTGCTCATAGAGACGCACACCGGCCTGCAGGCACGCCCTGCGCAGACCCGCGGCGAGCTTGCCGGGGTCGAGCATGACCGTGGCCTCGGGCAGGAACAGCCCCCCGAGGTAGGTCGGCGAGTCGACCAGCTGCCGCACGCCGTCGGCATCGAGCAGCTCGGCCTTGTGCCCGGTGCGCCGAGCCAGCTCGGCGTCCTCCTCCAGACCCTCGAGCTGCCACGGGGCCACGGCCACCGTCAGCTCGCCGGTCGTCTCCAGGTCGCAGTCGATGCCCAGCCGGTGCACGTCCTCGACGAGCGCGGCCAGGTTGTCCCGGCCGAGCTGCTCGAGCAGGTCGAGCTCCTCGGGCCAGCGGGCCTGCCCGTTGGCCAGCCCGTGAGTGAGGCTGGAGGAGCAGAAGCCGCCGTTACGGCCGGAGGCGGCCCATCCGCAGGTGCGCCCCTCGAGCAGGACGACGTCGCGGGCGGGGTCGGCCTGCTTGGCCAGCAGCGCCGCCCAGAGCCCGGTGAACCCACCGCCGACGATCGCGAGCCCGGCGGACGCCGCGGTGCGCAGCGGCGGCGCGGCGGGGTCGTCGGGTAGCCGGTCGAGCCAGAACGGCGTCGACGTCGCCCCGGCCCAGCGTCGCTCCGGTCGCGTCTGCGCGGTCACGAGGCCGACCGGCGCGCTCTGCCCCTCAGCTGCCCGAGGGCGACGACGAGCACCGAGAGCAGGAACATGACGGTCCCGATCACGTTGATCTGAACCGGCGTGCCCTTGCTGGCCGCTCCCCAGACGTACATGGGGAAGGTTACGGAGCTGGCCGAGGCGTTGAAGTTCGTGACGATGTAGTCGTCGAACGACAGCGAGAAGGCCAGCAGGGCCGCGGCGCCGATGCCGGGGGCGACGAGCGGGAAGGTGACACGCCAGAAGGCCTGCCAGGGACTCGCGTAGAGGTCGGCCGCGGCCTGTTCCAGTCTGGGGTCAAGCCCCGCGACGCGGGCCTTCACAGTGACGACGACGAAGCTCAGGCAGAACATGATGTGCGCGATGAGGATCGTCGGTGCGCCGAGCGGGATGAGCGGGGTGCCGGTGGAGGGGTTCTGGATGCTGACGAACAGCGTCAGCAGGCTCGACCCCATGACGACCTCGGGCGTCGCCATCGGCAGGAAGATCAGCAGGTTGGTGGCGGCGCGGCCACGAAAGCGGTGCCGCCCGAGGGCGAAGGCGACTGCCGTGCCGAGCAGCACCGAGCCGATGGTCGCGAGCACCCCGATCCGGAGACTGAGCCCGAGCGCCTTGCACATGCCCGGGGCCGCACACGGGTGCAGCCAGGCGTCGAGGGAGAAGCGGTTCCACTCGTAGTTGAAGCGCCCCGTGGGGTTGTTGAAGCTGAAGGCGATGACGACCAGGTTGGGCAGCAGCAGATAGAGGAACGCCAGCGCCGCGAAGATCGAGATGATGTTGTCGCGCACCCACCGCAGGGGGCTGCGGCGCCGCCGTGCCGCAGGGCGGGCGGGCGGGCGGGTGACAGTCGTGGGACGGTCGAGGACGGCCATCAGACGAGCTCCTCCGTGCCGGCCCGCCAGATGTACACCGACACCACGACCAAGATGATCGCCATGAGGGTGAACGACAGCGCGGCCGCGGTCGGGTAGTCCAGCACTCGCAGGAACTGCCCGTCGATGACCTGCCCGATCATCGCGGTGGACGGGCTCCCCAGGAGCTTGGAGTTGATGTAGTCGCCGGCGGCGGGGATGAACGTGAGCAGCGTGCCCGCGACCACCCCCGGCATCGACAGCGGGAGGGTCACCTTGCGAAACGCGGTGAACGGACGCGAGTAGAGATCCCCGGCGGCTTCGAGCAGGCGGGGGTCCAGCCGCTCGAGGCTCGCGTAGAGCGGCAGGATCATGAAGGGCAGGAAGTTGTAGGTCAGACCGGTCACGACCGACAGGGGCGTGCCGAGCAGGACGCGACCCTCGACGAGGTTGAGCGCCTGCAGCCCGTCGATGATGTGCGTCGCACGCAGGACGTGGACGATGATCCCGTTGCTGCTGAGGATCGTCTGCCAGGCCAGCGTCCGGATGAGGAAGCTGGTGAAGAACGGCGCGATCACCATCACCAGCAGGATGTTCTTCCAACGGCCGGACTTGAACGCGATGGCGTACGCCAGCGGGTAGCCGATGAGGAAGGCACCGACCGTCGCGACTGCCGCGTAGATGAGGCTGCGGATCAGCTGCGGTGCGTAGAGCGAGAAGGCGTCGGTGTAGGTCTGCCAGTGCCACGTGAGGGCGTACCCGGTGTCGATGCTGCCTTCCTGGAGCGACTGCGAGGCCAGGAAGAGCATCGGGATGGCGAAGAACACCAGCAGCCACAGCAGACCGGGCAGCAGGAGCAGGTAGGGCAGCGCCGAACGGCGTCCGCGCGGCGCTTTCGCCGTCGTCGGCGCGGGCGCGCCGGCCGGCGCATGCGCGAGCGCGGTCACGAGCCCTCCTCGTCGCCCTCGCCGGCGTGAGCGTCCTGCGACGCGTCGAGCCCGAAGCCGTGGTTGCTTCCCCAGGACAGGGTCACGGCGTCGCGCGGGCGGAGCAGCGAGGAGCCGTCGTTCTGCTGCACCGCCATGACCTGCTGGTCCCAGGGCAGGCGCACGAGGTACTGGGTGGACACCCCGATGAAGCTGGTGTCGACGATGGTGCCGGTCAGCTCGTTGACGTGGGCCGAGGCTGCGAGAGCCGCGTCGTGCCCTGCCGCCGCTGCCGCAGGTGACACCCGCAGCTTCTCCGGGCGAACGCCGAGCCAGAGGGCACCGTCGGCCACCCGGCTGCGGGAGGCCTCCAGAGCGAGCCGGTGGCCGTGCACATCGACGAGCAGGTTCTCGCCGTCGCGTCCGGTCACGCTCCCCGACAGGAGGTTGGACTGGCCGAGGAAGTTGGCGGCAAAGGTCGTGGCGGGGCGCTCGTAGAGCGTGGTCGGGTCCCCGAGCTGCTCGATCTGCCCTGCGTTCATCACGGCGATGGTGTCGGCCATGGTCATGGCCTCCTCCTGGTCGTGGGTGACGTGGACGAAGGTGAGCCCGACCTCGGTCTGGATCCGCTTGAGCTCCAGCTGCATCTGGCGGCGCAGCCGCAGGTCCAGGGCGCCGAGCGGCTCGTCGAGCAGCAGCACGGCGGGCCGGTTGACGATCGCCCGGGCGAGGGCGACACGCTGCTGCTGGCCGCCGGAGAGCTGACCCGGCTTGCGGCTGCCGTAGCCGGCGAGCTCGACGAGCTCGAGCGCGTGCTCCACCTCGGCCTTGACATCCTTGCGGCCCCGTCGGCGCAACCCGAACGCGACGTTGTCGAAGATGTTGAGGTGCGGGAACAGCGCGTAGTTCTGGAACACCGTGTTGACCGGCCGCTGGTAGGCCTTGGTCTCGGTGATGTCGCGGTCCCCGATCGTGATCGAGCCGGCGGTCGGCGCCTCGAGCCCGGCGACCATGCGCAGGGTCGTGGTCTTCCCGCAGCCCGAGGGGCCGAGGAGCGCGAAGAACGAGCCGGCGGGCACGCGCAGGTCGAGGTTGTCGACGGCCGTGAACGTCCCGAACTGCTTGGTGACCGCGCGCAGCTCGAGATCCGCGCCCGCGGTCGACGCCTCGCCTGCGGCCTGCGCAGGCACGGTTGATACCGGCATCGGCGACTGCCTCTGGTCGTGGGTGGTGGCGGCGCTCATCTATCAGCCGCCGATCAGCGCTTGGAACTTGCGGTTGTACTTCGTCTCGTCTTCCTCCGACAGGCCCTTGAAGACGTGCGAGTTCGACAGCACCTCGGCACTCGGGAAGATGAGCGGGTTGTCAGCGACGGAAGGGTCACTCGCCTTGAGCGCCTCCTTGGCGCCCTTGACCGGCGAGATGTAGTTGACGTAGTCCTCGACCTGGGCCATGACCTTCGGGTCGTAGTAGTAGTTGATGAGCGTCTCGGCGTTCTTCCTGTGCTTCGCCTTGTTCGGGATCACGAAGTTGTCCGACCAGAGCATGAAGCCGGTCTTGGGCAGCACGTAGCCGAGCTTCGGGTTGTCCGCCTGCAGCTGGACGACGTCGCCGGTCCACGCGAAGCAGGCGGCGGTGTCGCCGGACGCGAGCGGCTTGCCGTACTCGTTCCCGGTGAAGCCGCGCAGCTGGCCGGCGTCCTTCGCCTTCTGGATCTCGCCGATCGCGGCGTCGAAGTCGTCGTCGGTGAAGTTGGCCGGGTCCTTGCCCAGAGCCAGCATCACGAGCCCCACGGTGTCGCGCATCTCGGTCAGCAGGGTGACCTTGTTGCGCAGCCGCTTGTCGGTCAGCAGCTGGTCGACGCTCTCGACCTTGACCCCGCCGGTGGCGTCGGGGTTGTAGGCGATGCCAGTGAAGCCCGACTGCCACGGCAGCGAGTACGACCGGCCCTTGTCGAACTCCACGTTGACGAGGGAGTCCTCGAGGTTGCTCGCGTTGGGGATGTTGCCCTTGTCGAGCTTCTGCACCCAGCCGAGACGGATCAGGCGCGCGACCATCCAGTCGGTGCTGCACCACACGTCACGCCCGGTGTCCTGACCGCCCGAGAGCTGCGGACGGACCTTGGCGAAGAACTCGTCGTTGTCGTTGTAGTCCTCGGTGTAGTTGACCTTGATGCCGGTCTGCTTCGTGAAGTCATCCAGCGTCGGGTGCGCCTGCGTCTTGTCGTCGACGTCGATGTACTCCGGCCAGTTGGACCAGTTGACGACCTTCTCGGTGTCCGACAGATCCTGGGATGCCGCGGCACCGCTGGCCGCGGCACTTCCGCTGCCGCCGGCGGGTGCGCCGGTGTCAGTGCTGGTCGTGCGCGCCTTGGTGCCGCAGGCGCTCAGTGCCGCCCCCGCGGCCACCACGCCCATGCCCTGCAGCAGCGACCGGCGAGTGAGCAGGCCACGCAGCAGCGGGGCGGAGACGGGCAGGTCCTTGGGGTCCATCACTTCCTCCTTGTGAATACGGTGCGGTGCCAGCTCTTCTGGGCCGCGCCGGTGATGTCCTGCATGACGTGACGCACCACGGTGTAGTCCTCGAGCGAGTACGAGGACATGTCCTTGCCGAACCCCGATGCCTTCGCCCCACCGTGGGGCATCTCGCTGACGATCGGGATGTGGTCGTTGATCCACACGCAGCCCGCCTCGATCTCCCGAGTGGCACGCGCCGCCCGGTTGACGTCGCGGGTCCAGGCTGAGGCCGCCAGCCCGTAGGCCGTGTCGTTGGCCAGCGCCAACCCCTCGTCGTCGGAGTCGAAGGGCAGCACGACGAGCACGGGGCCGAAGACCTCGTTCTGCACGATCTCGGAGTCCTGCGCTGCGTCGACGATGAGAGTCGGGGCGACGTAGGCGCCGCCACTGAGGCCGCCCCCCGGCGCGTCCCCGCCGGTCACGACCTTCGCGCCGGCCTCTCGAGCGCGCTGCACAAACGCCAGCACGCGCTCCTGCTGTCGCCGCGTGATCAGCGGACCGAGGTCGGTCGCAGGGTCGGCTGGGTCGCCGATGACAACACCCGCGTAGAGGTCGGCGACCCCGGCGACGAAGGCGTCGTAGAGCGGGCGCTGGATGTAGGCGCGGGTAGCGGCGGTGCAGTCCTGGCCACCGTTGATGAGGGACCCGGCGACGGCGCCGTTGACCGCGGCGTCGAGGTCGGCGTCATCGAAGACCACGAACGGCGCCTTGCCGCCGAGCTCGAGGTGCACCCGCTTGGGCCCGCGGTAGCCCTGCTGGCTGCCCGAGGCCAGCTCCATCACCCGCATCCCCACACCACTCGAGCCGGTGAAGCTCACCATGTCGACGTCCCGGTGCGAGACGAGTGCTTCGCCAGCCTCGGGACCGGTGCCGACGACGACGTTGAACACGCCGTCCGGCAGGCCCGCGTCCTTGGCGGCGGCGGCCATCATCAGCGTCGTCAGCGGCGTCAGCTCGCTGGGCTTGAGGACGATGGCGTTGCCGGCCGCGAGCGCCGGAAGCACCTTCCAGGCCGCCATCTGGAGGGGGTAGTTCCAGGGCGCGATGGAGCCGACCACACCGACCGGACTGCGGCGGATGCTCGAGGTGTGGTCCGGGGAGTACTCGCCCGTGGCCAGGCCCGAGAGGTGGCGCGCGGCACCGGCGAAGAACGCGGTGTTGTCCACCGTGCCGGGGACGTCGAACTCGCGGGCGAGCCGGATCGGCTTACCGGTCTGCCGCGACTCCACCTGCGCGAGCTCCTCCGCGAGGTCGCCGAGCCGGGTCGCCAGCGCCTCCAGCACAGCCGAGCGCGCAGCCGGAGTGGCGCGACCCCAGTCCGGCTGGGCGGCCACGGCGGCAGCGACGGCGTCATCGACGTCGTCGCGGGTCGCGAGCGCGAACGTGGCCACGTCCTCGCCGTTCGCGGGGTTGACGACCGACCAGCTCTCGCCCCGGCCATTGGCGGCTGCCCCGTCGATCCAGACGGCGGTCCCGCCGTCAAGCATGCTCACTGCGCTCTCTCACCTCGTGTCGCTCGGTGCCTGACGGTGGAGCGTGGCAGACGGCGCGCGGCAGCACAAGGGATTCAGTAGCGAAAAGTCAGCGCCGCAACGAAATCGCAACAAGGAGCCGGACGGAAGTGCTTGCTTCGGCAGGTCCCCGTCGACACACTGGCGCACATGATGCGCCATCCGCAGATCAAGCCGGTGCCGACGTCGACGAGCGCGGCGGTCACGGGCGGTCACCTCGACGCGATCAGCAAGCGCATCATCGCCGAGCTGCAGCAGGACGGCCGGCGGTCCTACGCCGCGATCGGTAAGGCCGTGGGGCTGTCCGAGGCGGCCGTCCGGCAGCGCGTCCAGCGGCTGCTCGACCTCGGCGTCATGCAGATCGTCGCGGTCACGGACCCGCTCCAGCTCGGCTTCCCGCGGCAGGCCCTCATCGGCGTCGAGGTGGACGGCAGCCTCGAGGAGGTCGCGGACAGCATCTCCGCGCTTGAGGAGGTCGACTACGTCGTCATCACCGCCGGCAGCTTCGACATCCTCGTCGAGGTGGTCTGTGAGGACGACGACCAGCTGCTGGACCTGCTGTCGAGCAAACTGCGACGGCTGCCGGGGGTGCGACGCACCGAGACCTTCGTCTACCTCCGGCTACGCAAGCAGACCTACTCGTGGGGTGTGCGCTGAGGAGAGCTGCAGCGGCCGGACGACGGTTTCCGTCGTAACTCTGGAACTTGACGACGGAAAGGGTTGCCAGACCGGGGGCCTCTGTGCGATAACAGCACCCTCACTGTCTCTCAGGAGAGATCCCTCATGACGACCACGCCGGAAGCTACTCCCAGCGTCTCCACGATCCCGACGCCCTCGGACGGCCCTACGGGCGCAGCAGACCCAGGCACCACCGCCCGCCTGGAGTCTGCGGCCCGCGACCACCTCTGGATGCACTTCACGCGGCACTCGACCTACGAGCCCGCCGGTGCGCCGCCCATGATCGTGCGCGGCGAGGGGGCCTATGTCTGGGACGACCGCGGCCGTCGCTACCTCGACGGCCTGGCCGGGCTCTTCGTCGTGCAAGCGGGGCACGGCCGCCGCGAGCTGGCCGAGGCCGCCGCGAAGCAGGCCGAGCAGCTGGCGTTCTTCCCGCTGTGGTCCTACGCCCACCCGAAGGCCGTCGAGCTGGCCGAGCGGCTGGCCACCTACGCCCCGGGCGACCTCGACCGCGTCTTCTTCACCACCGGTGGCGGCGAGGCCGTCGAGAGCGCGTGGAAGCTGGCCAAGCAGTACTTCAAGCTGACCGGCAAGCCCGAGAAGCACAAGGTCATCTCGCGCGCGGTCGCTTATCACGGCACCCCCCAGGGCGCCCTGTCCATCACGGGCATCCCCGATGCCAAGAAGATGTTCGAACCGCTCGTCCCCGGTGCCTTCAAGGTGCCCAACACGAACTTCTACCGGGCGCCGCAGGAGTACGCCGGCGACGTGAAGGCCTTCGGCCGCTGGGCGGCCGACCGCATCGCCGAGGCCATCGAGTTCGAGGGCCCGGACACCGTGGCGGCCGTTTTCGTCGAGCCGGTGCAGAACTCCGGCGGCTGCTTCCCGCCCCCGCCGGGATACCTCGAGCGCGTCCGCGAGATCTGCGACGAGTACGACGTCCTCATGGTGGCCGACGAGGTCATCTGCGGCTTCGGACGCATCGGCGACTGGTTCGCCAGCCGCCGTTACGGCGTGACGCCGGACATCATCACCTGCGCCAAGGGCATGACCAGCGGCTACTCCCCCATCGGGGCGATGATCGCCTCGAGCCGGTTGTTCGAGCCCTTCCGGCACGGCACGACCTACTTCCCGCACGGCTACACCTTCGGTGGCCACCCCGTCTCGTGCGCCGTGGCACTCGCCAACCTCGACATCTTCGAGCGCGAGGGGCTCAACGAGCACGTCCGGGAGACCGAGGGCGACTTCCGCCGCACCCTCGAGAAGCTGCTCGACCTGCCGATCGTCGGCGACGTCCGCGGCGACGGCTTCTTCTACGGCATCGAGCTCGTCAAGGACAAGGCCACCAAGGAGACCTTCAACGACGACGAGAGCGAGCGGCTGCTGCGCGGCTTCCTGTCGAAGGCGCTCTTCGAGGCCGGGCTCTACTGCCGCGCCGACGACCGCGGGGACCCCGTCGTCCAGCTCGCACCGCCGCTGATCGCCGACCAGCAGCACTTCGACGAGATGGAGCAGATCCTGCGGTCGGTGCTGACGGAGGCGTGGAACCGGCTGTGACTCCCGCGCCACGCGTCCCGGCCCAGCCGGCGACGCGGGTGCGCCGGCTGCCCGACAAGCAACGCCACGACCGGGCCGACCTGGACGCCGTCCTCGACGCGTCACTGGTCGGCCAGGTCGGCTTTGTCGACCCCGCCGACGCACGCCCCTACGTCGTCACGGTCGGTCTCGCTCGCGACGGTGACCGGGTGCTCGTGCACGGGTCGAGCGGCAGCCGCGCCCTGCGCGCCCTCGCCTCCGGCGTCGACGCCTGCCTGAGCGTCACCCTGCTCGACGGCATGGTGTGGGCCCGCAGCGTCTTCGAGATGTCCATGCACTATCGAGGCGCCATGGTCATGGGCCGCTTCCGCGCCCTGGACGGCGACGAGGCGCTGGAGGGGCTGCGCCTGATCAGCGAGCATCTGGTGCCCGGAGCCTGGGGGCCGGCGCGCGAGCCCAACCGCAAGGAGCTCGCCGCCACCCTCGTGCTCGAGCTGCCGCTGACGCACTGGTCGGTCAAGGTCAGCGACGGCTGGCCGGATGACGCCGAGGCCGACCTCGACCGGCCGGTGTGGGCCGGCGTGGTGTCGATCGAGACCCGGTGGGGTCGGCCCGTCTCCGCCCCCGACCTGCACGCCGAGGCACCCCAGGTCCCGAACGACGGCGTTCGGGCTCGGGTTGGGTCGTTGGTGCACGTCGCCCGCGGTCGGCAGAGCGATGGGCAGGCACCCGATCAGGAGCAGGAGCAGCGGTGATGACGACCGACTACGCGTCGCTGTCGCTGTGGCACGACACCGCCGACGAGGACTGGGACGCGCCCGGGCGGCCACCACTGACCGGCCACGAGTCCGCCGATGTCGCCATCGTCGGGGCCGGGTTCACGGGCCTGTGGACGGCCTACTACCTGCTGCAGCGGAATCCAGGGCTGCGCGTCGTGGTACTGGAAGCGGAGGTCGCGGGCTTCGGTGCGTCTGGCCGCAACGGCGGCTGGTGCAGCGCCCTGTTTCCGCAGGGGACCGGGGCGCTCGCGGCTCGGTACGGCCGGGCGCAGGCGCTCGCGATGCACCGGGCGATGACCCAGACCGTCGACGAGGTCGGCGAGGTGGCGCAGCGGGAGGGCATCGACTGCGGCTACCGCAAGGGCGGCACGGTTGTCGTCGCCCGGACTCCGGTGCAGCTGCGGCGCGCCCAGTCGGAGGTCGCGGAGGCACGCCAGCTGGGGCTCTCACCCGACGACCTCGAGATCCTCGACGCCGAGCAGACCAGACGACACGTGGGAATCGAGGCTGCCCTCGCGTCCACCTTCACTCCCCACTGCGCCCGGGTACACCCGGCTCGGCTGGTGCGTGGCCTCGCCCGCGCCGTGGAGCGGCTTGGCGCGACCCTGCACGAGCACTCCCCGGTCACGGGCATCCGCCCGCGCGACTCCTCCGGGCTGGGCAGGGTGACGACCGAATCCGGCCGCGTGAGTGCGCGGCATGTCGTGCGCGCCACCGAGGGATACACCTCGTCGCTGCCGGGACAGCGGCGAACACTCGCCCCCGTCTACTCGCTCATGATCGCGACGGCACCGCTACCTCCGGCGTTCTGGGCTCAGGCGGGCCTCGAGCAGGGCGAGACGTTCAGCGAGCACCGGCACCTGATCGTGTACGGGCAGCGGACCGCAGACGACCGGTTCGCCTTCGGCGGACGCGGTGCTCCCTACCACTGGGCCTCGCGCGTGCGACCGGAGTACGACCGGGAGCCACGCGTGTTCGACGGCCTCGAGCGGGCACTGCACGAGCTGTTTCCCGCCGCCGCTGGCGTCCCGATCACCCATCGCTGGGGCGGTGCGCTCGGGATTCCGAGGGACTGGATGGCCGGAGTCGGCACCGATGAGACCACGGGGATCGCGTGGGCCGGCGGCTATGTCGGCGACGGCGTCGGGACGACCAACCTCGCCGGGCGCACGTTGGCCGACCTGATCACCGGCACCAGCAGCGAGCTCACGTCGCTGCCGTGGGTGGGGCACCGGTCGCGGCGCTGGGAGCCTGAGCCGCTGCGGTGGATCGGCGTCAACGCCGGGCTGCAGCTGGCGCGCGCCGCCGACGCCGAGGAGGCGCTGACCCGCCGGCCGTCTCGGCTCGCCCCCGTGCTGAGCCGGCTCACCGGCGGCCACTGAGCCGCGCTAGGCCCCCTCGCTCGGCAACGGTCGCAGCGTGTCGCGGAGTCGGTCGAGCACGGTGGGGTCCTCGATGGTCGAGGGTACGGCGGGGCTCCTGCCGTCGGCGATCTCGCGCATCGTACGGCGCAGGATCTTGCCCGAGCGGGTCTTGGGCAGTGCCGGGACGATATCGACCTGCTTGAGCGCAGCGACCGGGCCGACCTGCTCGCGCACGCGGAGGACCAGGTCGGCCGCCAGCGCGTCCGGCTCGGCGTCCACGCCAGCCTTGAGCACGACCAGGGCGCGCGGCACCTGGCCCTTCAGCTCGTCGTGCACTCCGATGACCGCGACCTCCGCGACGGCCGGGTGGCCGGCGAGAGCCGCCTCGAGGCTGCCCGTCGACAGCCGGTGGCCGGCGACGTTGATGACGTCATCGGTCCGGCCGAGCACGTAGACGTAGCCGTCCTCGTCGACATAACCCCCGTCACCGCTGAGGTAGTAGCCATCGAAGGCCGACAGGTAGGAGGCGACGTAGCGCTCGTCGTCACCCCACAGCGTCGGGGACGCGCCGGGAGCCAGTGGCAGCTGCAGGCAGATCGCCCCCTCGACCTGAGGCGGGACCTGCTGCCCGCGCTCGTCGAGGACTTTGAGCTCCCACCCCGGCATCGGCACGCCTGGAGAGCCCGCCTTGAGCGGCAGCTGCTCGCCGCCGGGCAGGCCCTGCGGGACCGCGCAGATCGGCCAGCCCGTCTCGGTCTGCCACCAGTTGTCGACTACGGGGCGGTCGAGCAGGTCGCTGGCCCAGCGGAACGTGTCAGGGTCGAGGCGCTCGCCGGCGAGGAAGAGGGCCCGCAGCGAGGAGAGGTCGTGCTGCCGCAGCAGCTGGCCCTCGTTGTCTTCCTTGCGGATCGCCCGCAGCGCTGTCGGAGCGGTGAACAGGCCCTGCACCTGGTGCTCCGCGACCACCCGCCAGAAGGCGCCCGCGTCGGGGGTGCCGACCGGCTTGCCCTCGTAGAGCACGGTGGTCGCACCGGTCAGCAGGGGCGCATAGACGATGTAGCTGTGCCCGACGACCCAGCCGACGTCGGAGGCCGCCCACCACACGTCGCCCGGAGCGATCCCGAAGACCGCGCTCATCGACCACCGCAGGGCCACCGCGTGGCCGCCGTTGTCGCGCACGATGCCCTTCGGGCGGCCGGTCGTCCCGGAGGTGTAGAGGATGTAGAGAGGGTCGGTCGCCCCCACCGGCACACACGCCGCGGGCTCAGCCAGGCGCAGCGCCGTTCGGTAGTCGACGTCGCGGGGACCGAGTTCGCACGTCAGCTCGGGGCGCTGCACCAGCAGGGTGGCGTCGGGCTGGTGGGTGGCGAGCTCCAGTGCGCGCTCGAGCAGCGGCTTGTACTCGACGATGCGGCCTGGCTCGATGCCGCAGGTGGCGGTGATGACGACCTTGGGAGTCGCATCGTCGATGCGGGCGGCGAGCTCGGCGGCGGCGAAGCCGCCGAACACCACCGAGTGAATGGCGCCGATGCGAGCGCAGGCCAGCATCGACACGACCGCCTCGGGGATCATCGGCAGGTAGATGACGACGCGGTCACCCTTCTCGACGCCGAGGTCGCGCAGCACGCCCGCGCACGCGGCGACCTGCTCGAGCAGCTGGGCGTAGGTGAGGGTCCTCGTCGTGGAGGTGACGGGGCTGTCGTAGACCAGGGCAGGCTGGTCCCCGCGGCCGTCGATGACGTGCCGGTCGAGGGCGTTGAAGCAGGTGTTGAGGACACCGTCAGGGAACCACCGGGCGGTGGGGTCCTGGTCGCGGTCGAGCACCACAGTGGGCGCGCGGAACCAGTGGATGGCCTGGGCGGCCTCTCCCCAGAACGCCTCGGGGTCACGCTGGGAGAGCTGGTAGAGGTCGCGGTAGGTGCGAGCGCTCGCCGTCTCGGTCATGGGCGGAATTCTGCGCCTGGCCGGGCGCTCGCGCGAGCCCGGCGGCGGAGCACTCGTGGCGCCAGGTGGTGGGCCCAGCGAGGTCAGGCGAAGCGGCGGCCTCCGGCGCGCAGCAGCAGGTCGACGACGTCGTCGAGGAAGGCGTCCACGGCATCCTCGTCATAGCCGTGCCGGGCCTGCGTGAACGCCGACTGGCGGATGGCGGTGGTCGAGGGGACGCCGGCGGTGCCGTCGAGGAGCCCGGCCCGCAGCGCGTCGCAGACGTCGTCGACCTCGCTGCAGCGGTAACCGCGCCGCCACCGCGTCGTGCGCGGCAGTCGGTCGCCGGCAGGCGCCTCCAGCACGGGACGCACGCGTTCGACGAGGTCAGCGACGTCGCCCCCCTGGCCCTCGCGCAGCTCCACCTCGAGGACCCGCTCCTCAAGCAGGTCGAGGACGGCGTCCACGGTCTCCGGCTCATAGCCGTTGCGCACCATCCGGAAGCCCGCTCGCCGCACCTCTCGCGCGGGAAGCGGGACGGCCTGGCCAGCCTCCGCAGCGGCCAGCCGGGCCTCGACGCGCTCGAGAAAGGCGTCCACCGCGTGCGGGTCGTACCCGCGACGACGGCCGGTGCGGTTAAAGGAGGTCATGCGGTGCCCTCGCCGACAGCTGCCAGCTGCCCGCACGCGCCGTCGATCTCGCGACCGCGGGTGTCGCGCACCGTGGTGGGGACACCGGCGGCCCGCAGCCGGGAGACGAACTCGCGCTCGACTCGTGGATCCGACGCTGTCCAGCGGGAGCCGGGCGTGGGGTTGAGCGGGATCGGGTTGACGTGGACCCATCCGCGGCCGCGCTTGTTCAGCTCGCGGGCAAGCAGATCGGCCCGGAAGGCCTGGTCGTTCACGTCGCGGATCAGGGCGTACTCGATGCTGACGCGCCGGCCGGTGGCCTCGAAGTAGCGACGGGCAGCATCCAGGGCCTCTCCGACCGACCATCGCGTGTTGATGGGGACGAGCTCGTTGCGCAGCTCGTCGTCGGGGGCGTGCAGCGACAGCGCGAGCGTCACGGGGAGGCCCTCGGCCGCCAGGCGGTCGATCGCCGGGACGAGACCGACGGTGGAGACGGTGATGCCGCGCGCCGACATGCCGTAGCCGGCAGGCGGCGCATCCGTGAGACGCCGGATGGCTTTGGTGACGGCGCTGTAGTTCGCCAGCGGCTCCCCCATCCCCATGAAGACCACGTTGGTCACGCGGCCCGGGCCTCCGGGCACCTGACCGCGGTGGAGCGCTCGCGCGGCGGCGAGGACCTGCTCGACGATCTCGGCGGTGGACAGGTTGCGGGTGAGTCCCGCCTGTCCCGTCGCGCAGAACGGGCAGCCCATGCCGCAGCCGGCCTGGCTGGACACGCACAGGGTGCTGCGGGCACGACGATGCTCCCGGCCGCTCCCGGCGCCTGCGTCGTCAGCGTCGACGGCCTGGTCGGCCTGATCAGCCTCGTCAGCCTCGTCGTCCTCGCCTCCGAGCTCGAGCCGCGCGCCGTCCCCGCCTTCCGAACGGGTCGTGCTGGGCGACGTCGCTCCCGGCTGCCCGTAGCGCATGAGCACGCTCTCGACCAGCGAGCCGTCGTGGAGACGCCACAGCGTCTTGCGAGTGGCGCCGGCGTCAGCCTCCAGCACACGCACCTGCGTGAGCAGCGAGGGCAGGAGGGCTTCCCGGACCTTCGACGCGGTCGCGGCTGGCAGGTCCGACCACGACTCGGGGTCGTCCTCGAGCCGTCCGAACCAGTGCTGCGACACCTGCACCGCACGGAAGGCCCGCTCTCCCAGCTCAGCCAGCCGCTCGCGCCGTTCGTCGAGATCGAGGTCGCTGAGATGCACGGGCGGCTTGCCGCGCCGTGGCGCGACGAGCGTCAGCGGCGTCGTCATCTGGTGTTCCTACTCGTCGGTGGTGTCGGTCCGGCTCTCGTCCTGCACACCGGCGCTCGCGCTCCCGTCGGAGAAGCGAACGACCGTTGCCTCGGCGGGGTCGCCCTGGGGAGCAGCCTCGGCGGGGTGCGACCCATCGTGGTCGCCGCTCGCGGCCCGCCCATCTCCGAACGCCGCAGCGGGGGCCGATGTTTCCGGTTGGCTCTCCGTCTGGACGCCGTGCGTTTGGGTGCCGTCCGTCTGGAGGCCGCCCGTTGGGTCTGCCTGGTCCTCGGCCGCGCTCACGCGCTGGTCCTCGTCGAGCTCGTGCTCGTCGGCGTCCCCGTCCTCGTCACCGTCCTCGTCTCCGTCCTCAAGGTCGGTGATGACGAAGCCCTGCAGCTCGGCCACCCGGTCGTCGGCGTCGGTCTCGCCCTCGAGGTCCACGTCAGCGGCACGCTCGAACCACTGCAGCGCCTCTTCCGTCCGGCCGACTGCGAGCAGGGCGTCGGCGTAGGCGTAGCGCAGACGCGCCGACCACGCGGTGGCCCGGTTGCTCGACAGCTCCCGGCACTGCAACGTCACGACTGCGGCGTCGAGCTGTCCCAGATCGCGCCGCGCTCCGGCGGCGACAATCCGCATCTCGACCTGGCCCGCCTGGTCAAGCCGGCTGACCTCCGGCGACCCAGCCAACGCGAGCGCGCGATCGGGGCGCCCGAGCCCGCGCTCGCAGTCAGCTTGTACCGGCAGTGTGTCCGGGCGGCCGGTCATGCGGGCAACCGTCCGCAGCTCACGCAGCGCGTCGGCGTACTCGCCGGCCGCATAGGCAGCGATACCAGCGGCCTCGCGGACCCCGGCGATACGTCCCGCACGGGCTACGGCGGCTTGGGCGTGCTCGTAGGCGAGCTGCGGGTTGTCGTCCAGTAGGCGACCAGCCATGACCAAATGACGCGCCACGAGATCGGCGTTCGGGCCCGACAGGGACCGCAACTCGGCCTTGACGGAGCGATCGAGCTCTTCGCCCGTCACGTCATCCGGCAGACGAGGTCCACGCGGCAGCGAGCGACCCGCGCCAGGACCGACCGCCTCGTCATTGCGGCGAGGTCCCCGCGAAGCTCCCCCACGGCCCATGCCGGGGCGGCCGCCGCGGTCGTACCCACCGCCGTCACGGCGCTGCCCTTGCGGACGCGCACCGTCCCGCTGAGGGGCCGCACTCTCGCGGCGCTGACCCTGCGGGCGTCCGCGGTCACGTTGCGGGGCACCACTGTCGCGGCGGGGGCGCTCGTCGCGGCTGCCGCTGCGGTCGTAGCCGCCTGCGTCACGACGGGGACTCTGCGGGCGTCCGCGGTCACGCTGGGGGGCACTGCTGTCGCGGCGGGGGCGCTCGTCACGACTGGCGCTGCGGTCGTAGCCGCCTGCGTCACGACGCTGACCCTGTGGGCGTCCGCGGTCACGCTGGGGGGCACCGCTATCACGCTGGGGGGCACCGCTGTCGCGGCGGGGGCGCTCGTCACGGCTGCCGCTGCGGTCGTAGCCGCTCGCGTCACGGCGGGGACTCTGGGGCCGGCCCGCAGAGGACCGGGAGCTTCCGCCAGGCGAGCCCTGTCGACCACTCGGGCGACCGCTCCGATCGCTGCTCTTGTCGCGGCGGGCGCGATCGTCACCGGTCGGCATGAGGACTCCAGAGCAACTGCGAAACAGAAGGACACCACAGAAATGCGTCAGGGCCGTCACTGTCCCCCGGGTGGTGGGGGGCGGTGAGGGCCCTGACGTGAATGTTTGTCCGGCGGCGTCCTTCTCTCCCACGAGGTCTCCCTCGCAGTACCATCGGCGCTGACGGGCTTAGCTTCCGGGTTCGGAATGGGACCGGGCGTTTCCCCATCGCTATGGCCGCCGTAACACTATCGAGCTATCAAACAACCCA
>JBQCDV010000028.1:0-3088 GCA_051960855.1 Actinomycetales bacterium | reverse complement strand
GTGCATGCCGACAGCGCCAGGGCGGCGGCAGCGAGCAGTCCGCTCCACCTCAGTGCGCTCACACCCGTGACTCCCATCCGCCGAGTCTGCCCCTCGCCGTCGGAGGAGTCCCCGGTCTTTCATGAGGCCGGCGACAACGTCGGGGCTGCGAGGATCTTCGCGTTGCCGGTGAGTGCGAGCAACCGTGTCCCGGCGGTTAGGTCGGCGGTGGTCTGGACCAGCAGCAGCCAGACCTGGTTGATGTCGAACTCCCGCGACGGGGACCGGCCAAGCCCGGAGTCTTTGGCGTGCCGGATCCGGTCCTCGACGCGGGCGTGTTGTCGCACCAGACCCCGAGCGGGTGGTAGCCGGAGGTCCGCTTGAACGTGCCGGCGGCGTTGCGTTCTCCTTCTCGCTCTGCGCGGTCGCGCACGGTGTGGCGCACCCTGGGGACGTGCAGCCTAGTTTTTAGCATCTACGCGCACCTGAACAAGGCCTACGACGCATGGGTCGTCAGTTCTCAGAGGGGTATTCGACTCTCCCCCACTGAACGCAAATCGTTCACCTGGGCGAAGGATCGTGCGGCCGCCCTCAACGATGCGAACACCCTTCGCCGAAGCGAAGACGTCGACATCCTGCGCCCACAACAAAGCAGCGTGCGTCCTACTCGATCCGTCCAGACTCGCTAACCATAAGCATCGTTTGCCGTCTACCTCGCCGAGGGTAAGACGGCCAGTTTCCCAGTTACTGACGGCGCCTTCAATTCCTTCGTCCGGATAATGCGGCACTTCAATTCGGGTCTCTCCAGCTGCTGGACGCGCCTCGGCGCTGCAAGAAGCGGTAAATCCAACCAGAAACGATACAACGACGACGGCCGCAGGAACACGCACTTGACACCCATTTGATCGCTGTCTACAGACTCCTCACAATGACACAACGCTCGGGCGAGGTCGCGGCCCGCTTGACGAAGGCTTTGCGAACTCTTTAGGCATCTGTGGCGCCTGGCACCGCGAGTCGTCTCACACCCCAGGCCCCGTCGGAACCCTGAGGGCCGCGCACGTTGTCAGCGAACCGTCCACCCGGAGGTTCTCCTGTTCCCACGGTAGCCACCATTAGAGGCGCGCCTGATCCCGCGCTGGCTGTTGCAGTTTTCACGGTCATAGCCGTGAAGGACGCAACCGGAAGCCGTGACAACGGCAACCAGGGGCGGCAGTCTCCGGGACCACCATCACCGATGGTCCCCGGCGGTCGCACGCCTGTCGCAGGACCGGCTCATCGCGCGCGAGCCAAAACGAGATGTGCGCAGGCGGAGCCGCCGCGTAGGGTGCGGCGGTGTCCAGTGCCACGCTCGTCGCCCGTTCCCTGACCGCGGCACACGGACAGCGTGTGCTGTTCTCCGGCCTCGACCTCGTCGTCGCACCCGGCGACGTCATCGGTCTCGTCGGGTCCAACGGGGCGGGCAAGTCGACTCTGCTCCGGATGCTGGCCGGCCTGGACGCCCCCGAGTCGGGCTCGGTCACGCGGACGCCGGCCACCGCCACCGTGGGCTACCTGCCTCAGGAGCCCGAGCGTCGTGACGGGGAGACCATCGCGCAGTTCCTGGGGCGCCGCACGGGAGTATCCGCGGCGACGACGGCGATGGAGGAGGCTTCCGACGCACTCGCGGCCGGTCAGCCGGGAGCCGACGACAGCTATGCGGTGGCGCTGGAGACGTGGCTCAACCTCGGTGGCGCCGACTTCGATGAACGCGCCGAGCAGGTCCTCGCCTCCCTCGGACTCGGGCTGGACCTGGCGCAGCACATGACGTCGCTGTCGGGTGGTCAGGCGGCGCGTGCGGGCCTGGCGAGCCTGCTGCTCAGCCGCTACGACGTCCTGCTGCTCGACGAGCCCACCAACGACCTCGACCTCGACGGGCTCGCCCGCCTCGAGGAGTTCGTGCGGTCGCAGCAGCAGTCGCGCGACGGCGTTCCGATGGTGATCGTCAGCCACGACCGGGAGTTCCTGACGCGCTGCGTGACGACTGTGGTCGAGCTCGACCTGGCGCAGCAGCAGGTCAACGTTTTCGGCGGTGGCTACGCCAGCTACCTGGAGGAGAAGGACGTGGCCCGGCGACACGCCCGCGAGGCCTACGAGGAGTACGCCGACACCGTCTCCGAGCTGCGTGACCGCGCCCGGATGCAGCGCTCCTGGGCCGACAAGGGCACCCGCAACGCGGTGCGCAAGGCGACCGACGGCGACAAGCACGTCATCTACAAGAACAAGCAGAGCTCGGAGAAGCAGGCAGCCAAGGCCCGCATCACCGACAAGCTCATCGAACGGCTGGAGGTCGTCGAGGAGCCGCGCAAGGAGTGGCAGCTGCAGATGACGATCGCGGTCGCGCCGCGTCCGGGGGCAGTGGTCGCGACCCTGCGCGACGTGGTCGTGCACCGCGGTGACTTCGCCCTCGGACCGGTCGACGCGCAGGTGGACTGGGGCGATCGAGTCGCCATCACTGGCCCCAACGGATCCGGCAAGACGACGCTGCTCGCGGTGCTGCTCGGTCGCCTCAGACCCGATTCCGGAACGGCGTCGCTCGGGCCGAGCGTCGTCGTCGGCGAGGTCGACCAGGCGCGGCGGCTCTTCGGCGGCGCGGAGTCCGAGGAGTCACTGCTGGACGCCTTCCGCGGCCAGGTGCCGGGCGAGCCGCCGGCCGAGGTTCGGACCCTGCTAGCGAAGTACGGCCTCGGCTCCGAGCACGTGCTGCGGCCCTGCCGGTCGTTGTCCCCCGGCGAGCGGACTCGCGCAGCCCTTGCCCTGCTGCAGCAGCGGGGCGTCAACCTGCTGGTGCTCGACGAGCCGACCAACCACCTCGACCTGCCGGCCATCGAGCAGCTCGAGAGCGCCCTCGAGTCCTATCCCGGCACGCTGCTGCTCGTCAGCCACGACCGTCGACTGCTCGAGGCGGTCAACGTCACGCGGCGGTGGCAGCTCGACGCGGGGCGTCTCACGGAGTCCTGACGAAAAGGACGTGGGGGGGCCCCCCCGTTCCGGCCCGCCCCGAGCGCCGCAAATGATCGACTAGCGGCCATCTAGCGCCTGGTAGCCACGGGCGCCCGGGTTACCAGGTCCA
>JBQCDV010000027.1:0-6927 GCA_051960855.1 Actinomycetales bacterium | reverse complement strand
TCCATCACGAGAGCGGTGATCAGCCGCGTCGTGACGAAGCCGGCGACGTCCCGGTTGACGACGATGCACTCCTTGCCGATCGCCTCAGCAAACAGCCGCGCCCGCGCGAGCGTCTCGTCCGTCGTCTTGTAGCCGCGCACCAGCTCGCACAGCCGCATCATCGGCACCGGCGAGAAGAAGTGGGTGCCGACGACCCGAGACGGGTCGGACACGACCGAGGCGACCGCGGTGATCGGCAGGGCGGAGGTGTTGGTGGAGAGGACCGCGTCCGGACGTGCCAGGCGGTCGAGCTCGCGGAAGACCTCATGCTTCACGTCGAGCCGCTCGAACACCGCCTCAACGACGAGGTCGGCCTCGCCTACCGCCGCGAGCTCCGTCGTCGTGGAGATGCGCGCCAGCGACTCGGCTGCCTGGTCGCTGCTCATCCGCTCCTTGGCCACGAAGCGGCCGTAGGACTTCTCGATGCCGGCCAGCGCCCGGTCCAGCGCGTCCTGGGTGACATCTCGCAGCACGACCGGGATGCCGGCCTGGGCAGTGACCTGGGCGATCCCGGCCCCCATCAGCCCGGCGCCGACGACGGCGACCGAGGAGGGGACAGCGACGTTCGGGAAGGTGGGGGTGGCCGCGGCAGAGGCGGCAGCGGAGTCGGAGGTCGTCATGCGGGCGAGGGTATCGACGGCTGCGGACGCACGGCCCGACGGAGGGGCGGACGCACGGAGTGCAGCGAGCGCGAGCGGCGGGAACAATGACGGGGTGATTGCCGGGCAGTTCGCCTTCCTCCTCGGGCCGTTCGTGGCCCTGCTCGTGGTCGGCGCGCTCAGCCTGGTGCTGCGATGGGCGTTCAGCCGCGGCCACTCCGTTGTGGCGCGGCCCGGCCGGCCGGGCGCCGAGGGTGAGTACGGCCTGCTGGTGTCCATCGCCTCACCGGGCACCTACATCGAGGGCGAGATGGCCCGGCGCCGCCTGGAGGATGCCGGAGTGAAGGCGACGCTGGCCGAGACCGTCCACGGACCCCGGCTGATGGTGTTCCCGCAGGACGAGGGCAGAGCGCGCGAGCTGCTGTCCTCCGGGCAGAGCACCTAGGCGAGAGTCGAGACCGGGTCTGCTTCGCGGGTGACGTCAGCGCCGAGACGACGCAGCTGGGCGTCGAAGCCGGGATAGCCCCGGTCGATGTGGAAGGCGTCGTGCACGGTGGTGACGCCCTCGGCCACCAGCCCCGCGAGCACGAGACCCGCCCCCGCGCGGATGTCGGTGGCCTGCACCGGCGCTCCCGAGAGCTGGTCGCGACCGCGCACGATCGCGTGGTGGCCGTCGGTGCGGATCTCGGCGCCCAGGCGGATCAGCTCGTTGACGAACATGAACCGGCCCTCGAAGACGTTCTCCGTCACCATCGCCGCGCCGTCCGCTACGGCGTTGAGCGCGATCACCAGCGGCTGCAGGTCGGTCGGGAAGCCCGGATACGGCAGCGTCACGACGTCCACCGCTCGCGGACGCCGCTGCATGCGCACCCGGAAGCCGTCGTCAGCGGTGCGCTCGATCTCCGCGCCCGCGCCGGTCAGCTTGTCGAGCAGCAGCTCCAGGTGGCCGGCGCGCGCCCCGCAGACCGTGACGTCGCCGCGGGTGAGGGTCGCGGCTATCGCCCATGTGCCCGCGACGATGCGGTCGGGAACGGTGTCGTGCGTGGCGGGCCGCAGCTGCGAGACCCCCTCGATCTCCAGCGTGGAGGTGCCGACGCCCCCGATCTGCGCCCCCATCTGCTGCAGCATCGTGCAGAGGTCGACGATCTCCGGCTCGCGGGCGGCGTTGTCGATGACCGTGGTCCCCTGGGCGAGCACGGCGGCCATGAGGATGTTCTCCGTCGCGCCGACGCTCGGGAAGTCCAGCGCCACCGCGCCCCCGTGCAGCCCATGCGGGGCGCGCGCGACCACGAAGCCGTGCAGGTTGTCGAACGTGGCCCCGAGCCGCTCCAGCCCCGCGATGTGCATGTCCAGGCCGCGGGAGCCGATGGCGTCGCCGCCGGGCAGGGCGACATCGGCCTCCCCCACCCGCGCGAGCAGCGGCCCGAGGACGCAGATCGAGGCGCGCATCCGGCGTACCAGGTCGTAGTCGGCCTGGTGCCCGATCGAGTCGGGAACGTCGATGCGCAGCGTCCCCCCGGCTGCTCCCTGCAGCGTGTCCGCATCGCTGTGCTCGACCGTCACCGATGCACCCAGCCGCCGCAGCAGCTCGCTCATGATGTCGACGTCAAGGATGCGCGGCACCCGGCGCAGCACCGTCTCCCCCGGCGCCAGGAGGGCTGCCGCCATGAGCTTGAGGACGCTGTTCTTGGCTCCCGCCACGGCGACCTCGCCGCTGAGCCGGCCGCCGCCGACGACGCGCAGCCGGTCGGCAACCGAGCTGCCGGAGGTGCGGCTGGCCCCGGCCGCGCCGGAGGCGCCCGCGGAGCCGGTCACGCGACGCTCACGTTCTGGCCGGGCGGGGCCGACTCCAGCCAGGACAGCAGCCCGGTGAGGGCGTCCTCGCTGAGGGCGAGCTCGACGACGTCGCGCCCGACGGCGCACTCGATCACCACGGAGCCAGCGAGTAGCGACAGGGCCTCAGGCCCAGCTGGCTTGCGGCGTCCGCGGACCAGCAGGTCACCGCGGGGGAAAACGTGGCGCGGCCGCAGGGACCAGGAGAAGACGCGGAACCACTCGAGAGAGTTGCCGCCATAGCGGGCCAGCCCGAGGGTCCAGCCCTTGCCGTAGGCGCGGGCAGTCACCGTCGTGCGGCCGCCACCGGTCCGTCCGCCGCTGCGCAGGCTGCACTCGAAGGTGCCCCCCGCCCGCATGATGACGCGGCGCCGCGCCACCAGCGAGACCGCTGCGAGCAGCAGCAGGACGATGATGACGACAACGAGGACCAGGACACCGTCGAGCACCGGCACGAGGCGTCCCACGGAGGCAGCCGGAGCCGTCAGCGGGCCGTCTCGGAGGCGCGCAGCTGTGACTCGGCTGCTGCCAGCGCCGCTCGCTGCTCGTCGTCAGGATCGGCGATCCCCCGCAGCTCCTCGGCCCGGCGGCGGGCGTCGGCGACGTCGATCTCATGGCTCAGCTCGGCCTGCTCGGCCAGAATCGAGACCTTGTTGTTGGCCACGGAGAGGAAGCCGCCGTGCACGGCTGCGATCTTCTGGCCGTCCTCAGCGGCGATCGACACGACCCCGTCGACGAGGACGCCAAGCAGCGGCGCATGACCGGGCAGCACCCCGAGGTCGCCCTCCGTGGTGCGCGCGACCACACGGCTGGCCTCGCCGGACCAGACGCGGCGCTCCGCCGCGACGAGCTCGACCTGCAACGGCACTGGTGCTCCCTAGCCTCGAGAAGTCGTTCGGGGGGCGCCTGCGGCTGCGCGTCTCGCGCGCAACCACCCCGACCGAAGGATAGTGCGGCAGGTCCGGGGTGCCGGCCGGCAGACCCCGGACCTGTCGCGCTGTCGGTCGCAGGCGCGTGGGTGGTCAGTCCTTCGCGAGCTCGGCGGCCTTGCGCTCGACGTCGTCGAGGCCGCCGCAGAGGTAGAAGGCCTGCTCCGGCACGTTGTCGAACTCACCGTCGGCGATGCGCTTGAACGCCTCGACCGTCTCGCTGAGCGGCACGAAGGAGCCGTCGATGCCCGTGAACGCCTTCGCGACGAAGGTGTTCTGCGAGAGGAACCGCTGGATGCGGCGGGCCCGGGACACCGTGATGCGGTCTTCCTCGGACAGCTCGTCGATCCCGAGGATCGCGATGATGTCCTGCAGGTCCTTGTTGCGCTGCAGGATCTGCTTGATCCGGATCGCGGTGTCGTAGTGCTCCTGCGAGATGTAGCGCGGGTCGAGGATCCGCGACGTGGACGCCAGCGGGTCCACGGCCGGGTAGATACCCAGCGACGCGATCTCACGCGAGAGCTCGGTCGTGGCGTCGAGGTGCGCGAACGTCGTCGCCGGGGCCGGGTCGGTGTAGTCGTCTGCCGGCACGTAGACGGCCTGCATCGAGGTGATGGAGTGACCGCGCGTGGAGGTGATGCGCTCCTGCAGCACGCCCATCTCGTCGGCGAGGGTCGGCTGGTAGCCCACCGCGCTCGGCATGCGGCCGAGCAGCGTCGAGACCTCGGAACCCGCCTGCGTGAAGCGGAAGATGTTGTCGATGAACAGCAGCACGTCCTGCTGCTGCACGTCGCGGAAGTACTCCGCCATCGTCAGCGCCGACAGGGCCACGCGCAGCCGGGTACCCGGCGGCTCGTCCATCTGGCCGAAGACGAGGGCGGTCTTGTTGATGACGCCGGTCTCGGTCATCTCACCGATGAGGTCGTTGCCCTCGCGGGTGCGCTCCCCCACGCCGGCGAAGACCGACACACCGCCGAAGTTCTCCGCGACGCGGTAGATCATCTCCTGGATGAGCACCGTCTTGCCGACGCCGGCACCGCCGAACAGGCCGATCTTGCCGCCGAGGACGTAGGGCGTCAGCAGGTCGATGACCTTGATGCCCGTCTCGAACATCTGAGTCTTGGACTCGAGCTGGTCGAACGCGGGCGCCTTGCGGTGGATCGGCCACCGCTCGGTCACCTCGAGCTGCTCACCGGGCTCGAGGTTGAGGCACTCGCCGATCGTGTTGAACACGTGGCCCTTGGTGACGTCTCCCACCGGAACGCTGATGGGGCCGCCGGTGTCGCGCACCGCGGCACCGCGCACGAGGCCGTCGGTCGGGCGCAGCGACACGGCACGCACGAGGTTCTCCCCGAGGTGCTGGGCGACCTCGAGGGTGATCTCCGTGGTCTCGCCGCTGATCGTGACGTCGACCTTGAGAGCGTTGTAGATGTCCGGCATCGCGTCGGCGGGGAACTCCACGTCGACCACGGGGCCGATGACCCGGGCGACACGACCGACACCGGGGGTCTGGGTCGTCTGCGTCTCTTCGAGGGTGGCGGTCATGAGGTCCTCACTCGTTGCCTGCGTTGGCGGACGCGAGGGCGTCGGCGCCGCCGACGATCTCGCTGATCTCCTGGGTGATGGCTGCCTGGCGGGCCTGGTTGGCCAGCCGGGTCAGGTTGCGCACGAGCTCCTCGGCGTTGTCCGTCGCGGACTTCATCGCGCGCTGGCGGGCGGCCTGCTCGCTCGCCGCTGCCGTGAGCAGTGCGTAGTAGATACGGCTCTCGACGTAGCGGGGCAGCAGCGCATCCAGCACGGCTGCCGGCGAGGGCTCGAACTCGTACAGCGGGTAGATCTCGCCTGGCTTCGGCGGTTCCACGTCATCAACGACCTCGAGCGGCAACAGGCGCTTGATCTCCGGCCGCTGCGTGACCATGTTGACGAACTCGGTGAACACGAGGTGGATCTCGTCGACACCGCCCTCGTCGGTGGGCCGGAGGAAGTCGGCGATGACGCGCTCGCCGATCTCCTTCGCGTGCGCGTAGCTCGGCTGCTCGGAGAAGCCAGTCCAGTCAGCGGCGTAGTCGCGCTGGCGGAACCGGTAGAAGGCCACGCCCTTGCGCCCCACGAGGTAGGGCACCACCTCGACGTTCTGCTCACGCAGCTCGGCGACGAGCCGCTCGCTCTCGCGCAGCACGTTGGCGCTGTAGGCGCCCGCCATGCCGCGGTCGCTCGTCACGACAATGACGGCGGCGCGACGGCGGTCCTCCTTCTCGGTGGTGAGCGGGTGGTCGACGTTGCTGAACGTCGCCACCGCGCTCACCGCCCGCGTCAGCTCTCGTGCGTAGGGACTGGCGGCCGCGACCCGCTGCTGGGCCTTGACGATCCGGGAGGCCGCGATGAGCTCCTGGGCGCGCGTGATCTTCTTGGTCGCGTTGACCGAGCGGATGCGCTGGCGATAGACGCGCAGGGAGGCTGGCATCGTCAGCCCCTCTGCTGGCGGCGGATCTGCTCCTGGTCGATGCCGCCGTGCTCGCCCTCAACGGGCTCGTCCTTCGCCAGGGTCCCGCCCCCGCTCACCTCGAACTGCGGGCGGAAGGCAGCAATCGCGTCCTTCAGGGCCTGCTCGGTGCCGTCGTCGAGGACCTTCGACTCACGAATGCCCTCGAGGATTCCGGCGCGGTCGCGCTTGAGGAAGTCCAGGAACTCCGCCTCGAAGCGGCGGACATCCTCGACCGGCACCTCGTCCAGGACACCACTGGTGCCCGCCCAGATCGAGACGACCTCGTCCTCGACGGGGAAGGGCGAGTACTGCCCCTGCTTCAGCAGCTCGACCAGGCGCTGGCCGCGGCCGAGCTGCGCGCGGCTGGCGGCGTCGAGGTCGGAGGCGAACATCGCGAACGCCTCGAGCGCACGGAACTGCGCGAGGTCGACACGCAGGGAGCCGGAGACCGACCGCATGGCCTTGATCTGGGCTGAGCCGCCGACGCGCGACACCGAGATGCCCACGTTGATGGCGGGCCGCACGCCCGAGTTGAACAGGTCGGACTCGAGGAAGATCTGACCGTCGGTGATGGAGATGACGTTGGTCGGGATGTAGGCCGAGACGTCGTTCGCGCGCGTCTCGATGATCGGCAGACCCGTCATCGACCCGCCGCCCATCTCGTCGCTGAGCTTGGCGCAGCGCTCGAGCAGCCGGCTGTGCAGGTAGAAGACGTCGCCGGGGTAGGCTTCGCGTCCCGGCGGGCGGCGCAGAAGCAGCGAGACCTGGCGATACGCCCACGCATGCTTGGAGAGATCGTCGAACACGATCAGGGCGTTGCCGCCGTTCTCCATGATCTCTTCGCCCATCGCCGTGCCCGCGAACGGGGCGATGTACTGGAGAGCGGCCGGGTCAGACGCCGTCGCCGCGACCACGATGGTGTGATCCATCGCGCCGTTCTGCTCGAGGATCTGCACGGCCTGCGCGACCTGAGCCCGCTTGAGGCCGATGGCCACGTAGATGCAGACGACCCCTTGGCCCTTCTGGTTGATGATGGTGTCCA
>JBQCDV010000026.1:0-2480 GCA_051960855.1 Actinomycetales bacterium | reverse complement strand
GCGGAGTCGGCGGCTTCGGCGGAGATCTCGAGGCCGCGGTTCATGGGGCCGGGGTGCATGACGATCGCGTGGTCCGGCAGCAGTCCGAGGCGGCGGCGGTCGAGGCCGTAGCGGCGGGAGTACTCGCGCGCGGAGGGGAAGTAGGCGGCGTTCATCCGCTCGCGCTGCACCCGCAACATCATCACCACGTCGACCTTCGGCAGCACCGCGTCGAGGTCGTAGGACGTCTCGCACGGCCACGTGTCCACGCCCACCGGCAGCAGCGTCGGGGGCGCGACCAGGGTGACGCGGGCGCCCAGAGTCGACAGCAGCAGCACGTTGGACCGGGCGACGCGGCTGTGCAGGATGTCGCCGACGATCGCGACGTGGCGGCCCTCGAGGTCCCCGAGGTGACGCCGCATCGTGTACGCGTCGAGCAGCGCCTGCGTCGGGTGCTCGTGGGTGCCGTCGCCCGCGTTGATGACCGCGGCGTCGAGCCAGCCGGACGTCGCCAGCCGATAGGCGGCGCCGCTCGCGCTATGCCTGACCACGACCGCGTCCGCGCCCATCGCCGCGAGCGTGAGCGCCGTGTCCTTGAGGCTCTCGCCCTTGGAGACGCTCGAGCCCTTGGCGCTGAAGTTGATGACGTCCGCGCTGAGCCGCTTGGCCGCCGCCTCGAACGAGATCCGCGTGCGCGTCGAGTCCTCGAAGAACAGGTTGACGACCGTCCGGCCGCGCAGCGTCGGCAGCTTGCGCACCGCCCGGTCGGTGTCGTCGAGCAGGTGTGCGAGCTCGGCCGCGGTGTCGAGCACCAGCAGCGCGTCGTCGCGGGTCAGGTCGGCCGCCGAGAGCAGGTGACGCATCAGGCCTCCCGAACGCCGCTGGTGACGGTTGCTGTCGCGTCGCCGGGTGCGGCGCCGTCGTCGATCACCACGGCGTCGCGGCCGTCGCGGTCCTCGAGGAGGACGGAGACGCGTTCGCGGCTGGAGGTCGGGAGGTTCTTGCCGACGTAGTCCGCCCGGATCGGCAGCTCCCGATGACCGCGGTCGACGAGCACCGCCAGCTGGATGGCGCGGGGGCGGCCGACGTCGTCGAGGGCGGTGAGCGCGGCTCGGACGGTCCGGCCGGAGTAGAGGACGTCGTCGACCAGCACGACGACCTTGCCGTCGACGCTGGCCGGGATATCGGTGTGCTCCAGGGCCCGGGCCGGCCGCAGCCGCAGGTCGTCGCGGTACATCGTCACGTCGAGGGCTCCGACCGGAACCTCGGCACCTTCGATCTCGGCGAGGCGCTGGGCCAGCCGTCGGGCAAGCCCGACACCACGGGTCGGGATGCCCAGCAGGATCAAGTCGGCGCCACCCTTGTTGCGCTCGAGGATCTCGTGCGCGATGCGGGTGAGGGCGCGGGCGACGTCGGGAGCGTCAAGGACGACTCGACCGGTCACGTCGGACGAGGGCACAGCAGAGCCCATCGCCGCCTCCTTCACCGCCTCACAGGACGGGTCGTTAAAGGGGGTTGCTTCGCCCTCAACCTACCAGTCCTCGCCACCGCCGCCGCCTCGAGCCTCCGGCGCCCCTTCGTGGCCTCGCGCTCCCCCAGCTCCTCGCCCCTGGCTCCCCCCCTCCCCGGCTCCCCGCCACACCGCTCCTCCGCCTCGCCACACCGCTCCCCCGCCTCGCAACACCTCGTCGCCACTCGCCGCCGCAGCCGAGGCCCTTCCGCCGCTCGCGTGGACGTTCCTGGCTGCTGGACCACCACAGACGTCCGCGCGAGCACCGTAAGTCGCCCTCTGACCTACCGGCGGAGCTCGGACACCAACTCGGCCACCAGGAGCGACAGCAAGCCACAACTGCAAGGGCACCGACGCGACGTCGCGGCAACAAGCCACTCGCCGCCGCAGCCGAGGCCCTTCCGCCGCTCGCGTGGACGTTCCTGACTGCTGGACGACCACAGGTGTCCACGCGAGCACCGGAAAAGGCGAGTCGCGGGTGGGGGCGGCGCCGATGGGACGAGACGTCGGGAGGGGCGAGCCGGCCTGGCCGCACGACGCCGCCACCGCCACCGCCACCGCCACCGAGGACGGGATCCGCCGCTCGCGTGAACGTTCCTGGCTGCTGGACGACCACAGATGTCCACGCGAGCGACAGAAGAGGCGAGTTCGGGTGGGAGGCGGCGGCGGTGGGAGGCAGCGGCGGTGGGAGGCACCAGCGGTGGGAGGCAGCGGCGGTGGGAGGCACCAGCGGTGGGAGGCACCAGCGGTGGGAGCCAGGGGCGGCAGGGGGGGACGACACGGGAGCGCAGGAGGGGGCCGCGAAGGCCCAGACGCGCCGGCCCGTTCACGCATCGCCGAGGGGCTAGCCGAGCCAGGTCACGAGCGCGAACACTGACCGTGACGAGTGAGTGAACAGCTCGTCGCTAGTCCCAGTGGGTGATCACGGAGTGTCATCGGTTGACGGCGCAACAGATCGTCCCTACCTTTCGGGCGAACGATCTTGTGCAAA